>NZ_JBXFWF010000023.1:0-58389 GCF_056854515.1 Stenotrophomonas sp. STEN063 | reverse complement strand
CTCGTCGCCCCGGGTTGTTGCTGTGTTTTTGTTTCTTGCGCGGGGCGGGGGGCCCCCACCCCTATTTTGGTGTGTTCCGCCCCCCCCCCCCCCCGCGCGCCCCCCCCCCCTCTACAGGGGGAGGCCGGTAACGCCCCAACCGGGCTGGGGCTACCGGGCTTTCCTGGCGGCAAAACGGGCGCGCATGCCGGGAACGCTGACCAGGGCCACGATCAGCAGCGCCAACAGGATCTCAACCCACGCGTAGAGTGCGGTCTCGCGGTGGCTCCATGCACTCATCACGCCGTGGCTGAACCAGAACAGCGCCAATACCCCTGCCCAGAAGCGCGCGACCGCGCGCTGTGCCAGTACGCCCAGCAGCAACAGTACCGGCGGCGCCACGAACACCAAGGCCACTGCCAGCAGGTGGCGGTCGGCGCGGAACCACCACGCATACAGGCCGGCCAACAGCGCCAATGCCAAGGCCAGGATCAGGTCGCGGCTGCGGCCGCTCATTGCGCCAGGCGCCGGGCGATATCGGCCACCCGTCGGCCCAATGCCCGCGCCAGCACCGCCTCATCGTCGGTGGGTTGCGGATCATCCTGGCTGCCGGCCACATGGCTGGCGCCATATGGCGTGCCGCCGCTGCTGGTGTGACTCAGTGCCGGCTCGGTGAAGGGGATGCCGACGATCAGGCAACCGTGGTGCAGCAGCGGCAGGTGCATCGACAACAGCGTCGATTCCTGGCCGCCATGCATCGAGGCGGTGGAGGTGAATACTGCCGCCGGCTTGCCGGCCAGGGTGCCGTTCACCCATTCCGCGCCCAGGCCGTCGAGGAAGTGCTTGACCGGCGCGGCCATGTTGCCGAAGCGGGTAGGGCTGCCGAGCACGATGCCATTGCATTCGGCCAGATCGGCGATGTCCACATAGGGGGCGCCGTCCTCTGGTACTGGCGGGGCACTGGTCTGGGTGACGGCGGCGACCGGTGGCACCGTGCGCAGGCGGGCGCTCATGCCCGGCACCTCGCCGATACCGCGGGCGATCTGCCGCGCCAGCCGGGCCACCGAACCGCCACGGCTGTAGTAAAGCACCAGGATTTCCGCCATCGCAGCATTCGCTCACTCTTACAGGAACCGGCAGTATCAACGATGCGGGCCGCGCTTTGCATCGGGTACCCTTGCCGAATGGAACCTTTGGATTCACTCAACCTATGGATGGAGCGCCTGCGTGACCGGGCGCGCAACGTCAGCTTCGGCCGCTTCCTGTGGAAGCGCTTCCTCGACGACCGCCTGTTCCAGGCCGCGGGCTCGCTGGCCTACACCACGGTGTTCGCACTGGTGCCGTTGGCGATTGTCGTGTTCGGAGTGCTGTCGGCGTTCCCGATGTTCGATCGTTGGAGCGAGGCGCTCAGCGACTATGTGTTTTCCAATTTCGTGCCCTCGGCGGCACGTGCGGCCGAAGGCTATCTGAAACAGTTCTCGGCCAGCGCCGGGCAGCTCACCGCTGCCGGTTTCCTGGCCCTGGTGGTGTCGTTGCTGATCACCCTCAACAGCGTCGAGCAGACCTTCAACCGGATCTGGCGGGTAGCGTCGGCGCGGCCGCAGCTGACCCGCTTCCTGGTCTATTGGACGGTGTTGACCCTGGGTGCCTTGCTGGCCGCCGCCTCGTTGGCGATCTCGGCCAAAGTGCTGTCGCTGCCTTTGTTCGGCACCACCGAGGGGCGCTGGCTGGCTGATCTTGGCCTGCGCCTGACACCGGTACTGATCGAATTCGTCTGTGTGGTGCTGATCTACCGGGTGGTGCCACACCACACGGTGAAGTGGCGCCACGCCATTCCCGGCGCGCTGCTCGCGGTGCTGATGCTGGAGCTGGTGAAGTGGGGCATGGGTCTGTATCTGGGCAGCTTCCAGTCCTATCAGAAGCTCTATGGCACGGTGGCCTTCGTGCCGATCCTGTTGCTGTGGATCTACCTGAGCTGGGTGTCGGTACTGCTGGGCGCGTCACTGGCCTCGTCGATCGCCGCCTTCCGCTATCAACCAGCGGCAATGCGGCTGCCACAGGGCTGCGAGCTCTATGGCCTGCTGCGTCTGCTGGGACGTTTCCGCGAGGCGCGGCAGCGAGGGCAGGGGCTGGATGAAGACCAGCTGTTGCTGCTGGAACCCATGCTCACCGACTCCCTGCTGCAGCAGTTGCTGGAGCAGATGGAAGCTATTGGCGTGCTGCGCCGTGACGAGCGTGGCGAATGGTTGCTGGCGCGCGACCTGGACGGCATCAGCCTGCATGAACTGTACGAAAGCGCGCAGCTGCGAATTCCCGCCGCCGAGGAATACCTGCCGATGCGCGAGGACAGCCTCGGGCAAGCGGCCTGCAATGCCCTGGATCAACTACGTCTGCCGTTGCGCGAACTGCTCAAGCGCCGTGTGGATGACATCTATGTAGAGCGCGGAGAGAGTCGATGATCAAGAAGTTTGTTCCCGTCGCGCTGCTGGCGCTGGCCCTGGCAGCGTGCAAGCCCGAGCAGGCACCTGTCGCCGCACCGGCTGCCGCACCCGAGACACCGACCGCGCCCGAGACGACCCAGCCCGGCGTGGTCCAACAGACGGTGGAAGTGCCGCAGCTGCAGGTGCCAACCGTGGATGGCAAGACCTATGACCTGGCCAGTCACCGTGGGCAGTGGGTGGTGGTGAATTTCTGGGCTACCTGGTGCGCGCCCTGCCTGCAGGAAATGCCCGAGTTGTCGGCGCTGCACGCCATGCGCAGCAATGTGGAAGTGGTTGGCCTGGCCTATGAGGACATCGAGCTGGACGAGATGCAGGCCTTCCTGAAGGAGCATCCGGTGGCCTATCCGATCGCCATCATCGACACCTTCAGCCCACCCAAGGATTTCGCGACGCCGCGTGGCTTGCCGATGACCTACCTGATCGGGCCGGACGGCAAGGTCGCCAGGCAGTTCCTGGGGCCGGTGAATGCGCAGGAGATCGAGCAGGCGATTGTGGCTGCCGGGGGTAAGGCGGTTTAAAGGGTTCGCTGCGCGAAAGGGAGGGGGCTGTTCTCGGCATCTGTCAGATGGCCGCGGTGCCGCTGCTACTCCCTCCCTTTCGCGCAGCGAAGGGGAGGGTTGGGGAGGGGTAGCTTTTCAGCTCTTCGCGCAATGCCAGCTTCGCGGCTTACGCCGCTCCTATAACTCCTGCAACATGGCTGGGAATGCCCCTGCCGAGCATGGCTCGGCACTACAAGCCGCTCTCCCGTTTACGGGAGAGGGGTTGGGGTGAGGGCAGCCTTTCGGGTATTGCTGGAATGCTCCTGCCGAGCATGGCTCGGCACTACATGGCGCTGGACGTGCGCTTTGGCTTGGCGGCTTCTTCATCCACAACGAACGGGGTAATCGGCTTTACCACGCCGTACCTCTCCTTCTTGGGCTTGCCTGGCAGCGGTGGCAGTTCGACCACCGG
Organism: Stenotrophomonas sp. STEN063; assembly: GCF_056854515.1. Lineage (NCBI taxonomy): Bacteria > Pseudomonadati > Pseudomonadota > Gammaproteobacteria > Lysobacterales > Lysobacteraceae > Stenotrophomonas > Stenotrophomonas sp. STEN063. Next base: position 54,958 of record NZ_JBXFWF010000023.1, on the reverse strand, counting down.
TTCGTCGATGTGGGTATCCGGCAGGCGATCCAGCAGGTCGCGTATCAGGGTCAGGCGGCCGCGTTTCTGGTCATTGAAGTCCACCAGCGTCCACGGCGCCTGTGTGGTGTGGGTGGCTTCCAGCATGGCTTCGCGGGCCTGCGTGTAGGCGTTGTATTCCTGCCGCGATTTCAGATCGATCGGTGACAGTTTCCAGCCCTTGAGCGGGTCATCGCGGCGCTCGGCAAAGCGCTTTTCCTGCTGCTCCTGGTCCACGCACAGCCAGTACTTGAACAGCAGGATGCCATCGTCGATCAGCAGTTTCTCGAACGCGGGAGCCTGTTTGAGGAAGTCTTTGTACTGTGCATCGGTGCAGTAGCCCATCACCTTTTCAACGCCAGCACGGTTGTACCAGCTGCGGTCCATCAGCACGATCTCGCCGGCGGCGGGCAGGTGTGCGATATGGCGCTGGAAATACCACTGACTGTCTTCCCGTTCGCTGGGCTTGGGCAAGGCCACCACCCGGCACTGGCGTGGGTTGACGTGCTTGGCGATGTCCTGGATGACGCCACCCTTGCCAGCGGTATCGCGGCCTTCGAACAGCACCAGCACGCGCTGCCCGCAGTGCTGGGCCCAGCGGGCCATGTTGGCCAGTTCCAGCTGCATCGGTTCCAGCAATGCTTCGTACTGTTTGCGCTTGAGCTTGCCCATGGTCACTCCTTGTGGAGTGCCGAGCCTAACCCAATCGCATGTCAGTCAATGTCAGCGCCACGCCAGCCGTGGCTGCCGGCCAGCTGCTGCAGCAGCTGGGTCAGGTCGCTGGCGAAGCCGGCCATGTCGAACAGGCTGCTACGCTCGCGGGCTTCGGCCAGCCGCTGGCGCGTGGCCTGCAGGGCGGCAGTATCGTTGCCCAGTGCAATTGCCTTGGCGATGAAGGTCTGGTCACCGGTGACATTCATGTCATCCATGCCGAGGTGATGGTTGAGGCTGCCCGCCACCCGCGCGGCAAGCGTGTTTCCGGGCGCAGTCAACACCGGGCAGCCAGCCCATAGCGCGTCGGAGGCGGTGGTGTGGGCGTTGTACGGATGTGTGTCCAGGAACAGATCGGCATGCTGGTAGCGGGCCAGATACTGCGGATGCGGCAATTTGCGCATGAACACCAGGCGCGCTGGATCCACGCCGCGCTGACGGGCGACGTCCTGCAGGCGCTGATCCGCCTTGCCTGGGCCGGACAGCAGCCACAGCACGCTGCCGGGCACGCCCAGCAGCACCTGCAGCAGGCGTTCGACGCTGCGCGGGTTGAGCTTGTAACTGTTGTTGAAGCAACAGAACACCACGCCAGCTTCCGGCAGGCCACAGTCGCCGCGCGACGGTGGCGACTGAACAATGCGGGTGTTGTCCGAGGGCTGGAAGGCGCGCGGCAGGCGCAGCACCCTTTCGCTGAAGCCTGATTCCAGCGCCGATGGCAGCACGAATCCATCGGCGACGACGTAGTCGATCCACGGCGCGCCGGACGTGCCGGGGTAGGCCAGCCAGTTCAACTGCAGCGGAGCAGGGCGCATGGCCAGTACTTCGGGTGTGCCGCCGCCACCCCAGCCACGCAGGTCGAACAATAGATCGATGCCTGCGTTGCGGATGCGCTGGGCTATCGCCGCATGCGGCTGGCCGCTGACGTCGTGCAGTTGCCCGGCAGCGGCCTGCAGGCGTTGGCGGATGCTGCTGCCATCGTCGCGGTTGAGTGCAAACAGGTGGACCTGCAATTGCGGCTGCGCGCGCAGCTGCTCGAACAGGGCGACCGTCAGCAGCCCGGTCGGGTGCGCACCGAAGCCGTTGGAAAGAAAGCCGACGCGCAGCGCGCCGTGTGCACGCACCTGCGTTGCAGGCAGGCGCGGAATGGCTTGGGCAAGCACGCCGGCACGTTGTCGCGCACAGGCCAGTTGTTCGGCGGCACTGGCATCCTCGCTGAGGAAGGCGAAGGGCTCCACGGCGGGATTGCCTTGCACTACCGCGCGCCGCACTTGTTGCGAGAGCGCATCGATATCGCGCCAGTCGCAGAGCCGGCGCTGCCAGTTCAGGCGCTGTGCGGCCATATAGGCCTCGTCCGGTGCCAGCGCATGCGCGCGTCGATAGGCGTCGGCGGCGGCTTCGGGCTGGTTGGCATCTTCCAATACGTGACCCAGCCACAAGGCCATGCCGGGGTGCTGCGGAGCGCGCTGGCAGGCCTGCTGCAGCAGTGCGGCGGCTTCGTCATGCCTGCCTTGCATCCAACGGGCGCGCCCGAGCCGGGCGAGGGCTTCGGGGTGTTGTGGACGCAGCTGCAGTGCTCTGGATGCAGCTGTTTCACCCGCACGCACATCGCCCGCGCCAAGTTCTGCGTCGGCCAGCATCACCCAGGCGATGAAGTCACCGGGCTGGCGGGTGACGGCATTGCGGAGCTGGTCGCGTTCGTTGAGGGCGTTGGTCATTGTGCTTGCTTTGCTCCCTCCCTTGCGCGTAGGGCTGGGGAGGGGTGGTTTTTGATTTTGCTCTGGGCTGGTGATTAAGGCCAAATCCAGAGGCAGCAGCCAAAGCCAAAGCCAAAGCCAAAGCTCCCCCTCCCCAGCCCTCCCCTATGCTTCGCATAAGGGAGGGAGCAAAGCAGGTGCTGCGTGCTGGAGGGGGTTACGTCCCTTCAGCCAAACGTGCCAGCTCATCGACCTGGTGTTCGTGCTGCAGGCGTGCGATCAGGTCGTCGAGGCCGCCTTCGATGATGTTGGGCAGGTCGTACAGGGTCAGGCCTTCGACGCGGTGGTCGGTGATGCGGCCCTGCGGGAAGCTGTAGGTGCGGATGCGCTGGCTGCGGTCGCCACTGCCTACCTGCAGGCGGCGCGACTCGGCCTGGGCTGCGGCCTGCTTGCTGCGCTCGGCATCCAGCAACTGCGCCTTCAGCCGCTTCATCGCCTTGTCGCGATTGGCGTGCTGGCTGCGCTCGGTCTGGCATTCCACCACCACGCCGGTGGGGACGTGGGTGATGCGGATCGCTGACTCGGTCTTGTTGACGTGCTGGCCGCCGGCGCCGGAGGAACGGAACGTGTCCACCTTCAGATCCGCCGGGTTGATCACCACGTCTTCGACATCGTCGGCTTCGGGGATGATCGCCACCGTTGCTGCCGAGGTGTGGATGCGGCCCTGCGATTCGGTGGCCGGCACGCGCTGCACACGGTGCGTGCCGGATTCGAACTTCAGCTTGGAGTAGGCGCCGCGGCCAACCACGCGTGCCACGATCTCCTTGTAGCCGCCATGTTCGCCGGGGTTATCGGATTCGATTTCCACCTTCCAGCCCTGGCGCTCGGCATAGCGGGCGTACATGCGGAACAGGTCGCCGGCAAAAATCGCTGCCTCGTCGCCGCCGGTGCCGGCGCGCACTTCCAGGAACAGGTTGCCTTCATCGCGCGGGTCACGCGGCACCAGCAGCAGCGCCAGTTCCTCGTCCAATGCCTGCAGGCGGGCCTGGGCAGCGCTGATTTCTTCCTCGGCCAGCTCGCGCAGTTCCGGGTCGTTGCGCATGGCTTCGGCCGAGGCCAGGTCTTCCAGCGCACGGGTTTCGTTCGCCAATGCAGTGGCGATGGGTTCCAGTTGCGAGAACTCACGGGAAAAATTGCGGAAACGCTCGTTGTCGGCGACCACATCGGGGTCGGAAAGCAGGCGTTCCAGTTCTTCTCGGCGCTCGGCCAGTGCCAGCAGCTTACGGCGCAGGGTCGGCGTCATCATTCCTCGCAGCGGGGTGGTGATACCCGGGGGTGGCCGGGAACAGGCGCTCGGCGGCGCGGGTGAGATCGGTATCGCCATCCTGCGCGGCTTGGCGCAGGGCGGCGGTGGGTGGATGCAGCAGGCGGTTGGTCAGGCCGTGCGCCAACTGCTCCAGTACTTCGTCGGGGAGTTTGCCATGGGCCAGCTGTTGCCGGGCCTTGGCCAGCAATTCGGCGCGGGTGGCCTCGCCGAACGCGCGCAGTTGCCGGATCGGCGCCTGCAGGCGAGTGGCGCGCAGGTTCTCCAGGTAACGGGTGACCTGCAGGTCGATGATGGATTCGGCCTCGGCGGCGGCCTCGCGGCGGCCGCGGCGGTTTTCTTCCACGGCCCGCTCCAGGTCATCCACGGTGTACAGGTAGGCATCGGCCAGCGTGCCAACCTCGGCGTCGATATCGCGCGGCACGGCCAGGTCGAACAGCAGCATCGGCTTGTGCCGGCGCAGGCGCAGCGCGTTGGCGACCTGGCGGTGCAGGATCACCGGCTCGCGCGCGGCGGTGGCCGAGAACACCACGTCGGCTTCGCCCAGATGGCGCTCCAGCTCGGTCAAGGGCAGCGCCACGCCGCCGTGCCGGCTGGCCAGGTCCTGGGCATTGGCCAGGGTGCGGTTGGCGATGAGCAGGCGCTTCACCTTGGCATCGCTCAGATGCTTGGCGACCAGCTCCATGGTTTCGCCGGCACCGACCAGCAGCACGGTGGATTCATCCATGCGCGCAAACGAGTCCTGCGCCAGCCGCACCGCGGTGGAAGCCACCGAGATTGGATTGGCGCCGACGCGGGTGTCGGTGCGGGCACGCTTGGCCACGGAGAAGGTCTGCTGGAACAACCGGTCCAATTGTTGCCCGATTGCGCCGCTGTCGTGGGCCAGCGCCCAGGCATCTTTCACCTGGCCCAGGATCTGCGGCTCGCCCAGCACCATCGAGTCCAGGCCAGTTGCGACCCGGAACAGATGGCGCACGGCCTCAGCGTCGCTGTGCTGGTAGAGGTAGCCCTGCAGGCTGCCGGCGTGGTGCTCCAGCCAGTGGCTCAAGGCCTTGCTGTCCTCGGCAACGGCATACAACTCGGTGCGGTTGCAGGTGGACAGCAGCACCGCCTCGGCCAGTTGCGGGGTCTGCCGCAATGAATCCATCGCGCGCGGCAGGGCGTCTCCGCCAAAGGCAGCGCGTTCGCGCAGTTCTACCGGCGCAGTCTGGTGATTCAGTCCGAGCACCCACAGGGTCATCTGTTCAGTTGCTTGCGATAAGCTGCTGGCTGTTGAAGGCCGCCATTTTACGGCCCGGTTGCGTCAGATGCCCGTATTCAATCGCATATGCACCGTTCTGTTGCTTTCCCTGCCGGTTTTTCCGGTGCTGGCGGCCCCGGTTGCGCCGGTCCAGGCGCCATTGGCGGCCGAAGGCCTGCCGCTGACCCCGGTGCTGGCCGGCGAATTCTCGCTGCAGGCCGGCAAGTTGCCCGATGCCGCCCGCTGGTATCTGCAGGCGGCCCAGGAAGCCAAGGGCGACGTGGGCCTGGCTGAACGCGCCACCCGCATCGCCATGCTGGCCGATGATGCCGACCGAGCCGAACAGGCGCTGGCGCTGTGGGCGCAGCGTGACCCTGGTTCGGTCGCGGTGCGCGGCACCCGTGGTGCGCTGGCCATGCGCAATGGCGATGCCAGGCTGGCCCGCAAGGAGTTGTTGGCGGTGCTGCGCTCTGCTGAGCCGCGCGCCTGGCGCTATGCGCTGCTGGCGCTGGCTACTGGTGGCCGCGACCCGGCGGTGCCGGCACAGGTGCTGGGCATGCTGGTGGACGCCAATGCGATCCCCAATGATCTGGAGGCCTGGCAGGAGTTCGGCAGGCTGGCCCTGCGCATGGAGCGGCCGGAGTTGTCGCGGCGCATGGTCGGCGAGGTGGTCCGGCGCTTCCCGGACGAGCCGCGGGTGGCGCTGTTGCATGCCTCCCAACTCAACCAGGCCGGCAAGAAGGACGAGGCGCTGGCCCTGCTAAAGGGCATCGAGCCCAGGGCCGAGAAGGACGAGGAGCTGCGTGGTGCGTTGGCCATCGCCTATGACACGCTGGGTGAAACCGCCGCAGCCGAGCATGTGCTGTCGATAGGTGAGCAGAACCTGCAGAGCTGGGGCATGCGTGCCTCGCTGCTGGCCAAGCAGAAGGACGATGCGGGCCTGTTGGCGCTGTATCAGGACATCGCGGCCAAGGCCAGCAAGCCTGATCCCGACCAGCGCCTGCTGCTGGGCAAGATCGCCGAGTACCTGAAGCGCTACCAGGAAGCCGTGGATTGGTATCACGGCGTGCCCGGTGGCGAGCATCGCGGTGAGGCCCAGCTGCGTGCGGTCAATGCGCTGCACCTGATGGGCGACAAGGCGCGCGCTGCCAAGGAAGTGCAGTCGATCCAGGCCGATGCCTCGCTTGACGACGATGTACGCCGTGACGCCTATCTGCTCGAATCCGAGCTGCAGCTGCGTGATGGCGAAACCAAGGCCGAGTTCGATGTGCTGGCCCGTGGCCTGGCTGCGTTCCCGGATGACAGTGCCTTGCTGTACGCCCGCGCGCTGGCCTGGGAGCGCAACGACAATGTGCCGCGCGCCGAGGCTGACCTGCGCAAGGTGCTGGTGGCCGAGCCGGAGAACGTGGCGGCGCTGAACGCGCTGGGCTACACCTTGGCCGACCGCACCCAGCGCTACCAGGAGGCATTGGAGCTGATCGACCGTGCGCGCGTCGCCGAGCCGGACAATGCGGCCATCGTCGACAGCTATGGCTGGGTGCTGTATCGGCTGGGTCGCAACGACGAGGCGCTGGTGCATCTGCGCCGCGCCTGGGGCTTGAACAAGGACCCGGAAATCGCCGCGCATGTGGGCGAGGTGCTGTGGGTGCTGGGGCAGAAAGACGAAGCCCGGCGCTACTTCGACGAGGCCCGCAAGTTGGATCCGGATAACCGCGCACTGCAGCGTGCGATCGAAAAGTTGGGTGTATGAACGTAATGATGTGGCGGGCGCCGTTGGCGCTGCTGGTGGTAGGCACGCTCGCGGCCTGTGGTTCGGTGCCCAAGCGCCAGGCGGCGCCGGTAGCGGCTGAAGTAGCGCAGGTGTCGGCGCAGGCACAGGCGGCGGAGCAGCAGCGGCAAACCGCCTTGCGGGCGCAGCCGGACTGGTCGTTCCAGGGCCGGGTGGCGATCAGCAAGGGGCGCAACGGCGGCAACGGCCGGATCGACTGGCTGCAGCAGGGGCCTGTCTATCAGGTCAGCCTGGCTGCACCAGTGACTCGCCAGAGCTGGCAACTCAGTGGTGGTGAGCCCGGCCAGGCGGTGCGTCTGGAGGGACTTGATGGCGGGCCGCGCACGGCCGATGACGCCGGCCAGCTGCTGTTGCAGGCCACTGGCTGGGAAATCCCGGTCGCCCAGCTGGCCGACTGGGTGCGTGGTCTGCCAAGTGCGGGCGCAAGCCCGGAGCACCTCGGCTTTGACGCCGAAGGCCGGCCACGGGTACTGCGCCAGCAGGGCTGGCAGGTGGATTACCTGGACTGGTACCCGGCCGAGGCCGGGCGTCCGTCGCTGCCGCGCCGGATCGAGGCGGTCAATGGCGATGCCAAGGTCCGCCTGATCGTGGATGAATGGGGTGCGGACGCGCCATGACTGCCGTTGTTGACGAAGCGGGCTGGTCGTACTGGCCGGCCCCGGCCAAGTTGAACCTGTTTCTGCATATCACCGGCCGTCGCGCGGATGGCTACCACGTGCTGCAGACCGTATTCCGGCTGCTGGATTGGGGTGATCGCATCGGGCTGCGCCTGCGTGAAGATGGTCAGGTGCATCGGGACGGGCCATCGGTGGCTGGTGTAGCCGAGGCTGATGATCTGGTGGTTCGTGCGGCCATCGCGCTGAAAAATGCCACCAATTGCGGCAAAGGTGTCGATATCCGGGTCGAAAAGCGGATCCCTGCCGGTGGCGGCTTTGGCGGTGGCTCATCCGATGCGGCAACCGTGCTGGTGGCGCTGAATGCGCTATGGGGCACTGGTCTGGACGAGGACGCGCTGGCCGCACTTGGCGTCGGTCTAGGCGCCGATGTACCGGTATTCGTGCGCGGGCGCAGCGCCTGGGCCGAAGGTGTGGGCGAATTGCTGACGCCGATGGAATTGCCGGAAGCATGGTATTTGCTGGTGGATCCGGGCGTTCATGTGCCCACGGCTGAACTTTTCCGTTCACAGCATTTGACGCGGGATGCCAAGCCCGTGAAAATAGCGGACTTCGCTTCCGGGACCGTCCTCGGAAATGCGTTCGAGCCGGTACTACGGCGCCAGGAACCTGCCATCGAGGCGACGTTCCAGGCCTTGTCAGGTATTGGTCGGGCACGACTCACGGGGTCGGGAAGCGGTTGTTTCGTCGAGTTCGCCACGCGCGCTGCTGCAGAGCAGGCCTTGGCGGAGTTGCCGCCGCAACTGCGAGCATGGGTAGCTGCGGGTGTTGATCGCTCGCCACTGCTGGATGCGCTGGATACGACGGGAATTGTTTGATGCAGGGGCGTCGCCAAGAGGCCCAAGGCACCAGGTTTTGATCCTGGCATTCGTAGGTTCGAATCCTACCGCCCCTGCCACACACTCCCAACGCTGTAAGCGCAATGGATGTGCGCCAGTCACACCTGCGCCATCACTGCAGTACTCACGTTTCCATTTGCTACTCGCCCCCGCCCGAGAGAGCTGTCATGCAAGATTCCCCGAACCTGCTGGTCTTTTCCGGCAATGCCAACAAACCTCTTGCACAGAGCATCTGCAAGGAACTCGGGGTAAGGCCGGGCAAGGCATTGGTTTCCAAGTTCTCCGACGGTGAAGTACAGGTCGAGATCCAGGAAAACGTGCGCAAGCAGGACGTTTTCGTCGTTCAGCCGACCGGTGCTCCCAGCGCCGAGAACCTGATGGAACTGCTGGTGATCATCGACGCGCTCAAGCGCGCGAGCGCCGCATCCGTCACCGCGGTGGTGCCGTACTTCGGTTACGCCCGCCAGGATCGCCGCATGCGCTCCTCGCGCGTGCCGATCACCGCGAAGGTTGCTGCAAAGATGTTCTCGGCCGTGCATACCGACCAGATCCTCACGGTCGACCTGCACGCCGATCAGATCCAGGGTTTCTTCGACATGCCGGTCGATAACGTCTATGCGTCGCCGCTGCTGCTGGCCGACATCTGGCGTGTCTACGGCACTGACAACCTGATCGTGGTCAGCCCGGACGTAGGCGGCGTGGTACGCGCCCGCGCCGTGGCAAAGCGCCTGGATGATGCCGACCTGGCCATCATCGACAAGCGCCGTCCGCGTGCCAACGTCGCCACCGTGATGAACATCATCGGTGACGTCGAGGGCAAGACTTGCGTGATGGTCGACGACATCGTCGACACCGCCGGCACCCTGTGTGCTGCCGCTGCCGCCCTCAAGGCGCGCGGTGCACTGAAGGTCGCCGCGTACTGCACCCACGCCGTGCTCTCGGGCCCGGCCGTGGACAACCTGAACAACTCCCAGCTCGACGAGCTGGTGGTGACCGACACGATTCCGCTTTCCGAAGTGGCCCGCGTCTGTCCCAAGATCCGCCAGATCAGCGTGGCCGAAATGCTGGCCGAGACGATGCGTCGCATCGCCTTCGGTGAGTCGGTCAGCTCGATGTACGTGGATTGATGCATCCGGTCCCCGGCTTGCCGGGGATCATCACGGGCTCTTCTGGTCGCGGAAGAGTCTTTACGCAACGCCGCGAGGCGATGCAACAACCTAGAGTAGTCAACAATGGCAAATTCCCACGAAATCAAAGTCGCCCGTCGTGACGTGCAAGGTCAGGGTGCGAGCCGCCGCCTGCGTCACGAAGGCGTGGTCCCGGGTATCGTTTACGGTGGTGACAAGGAGCCGGTGAAGGTCCAGTTCAACCACAACGAAATCTGGCTGGCCCAGTTCAACGATTGGTTCTACTCGTCGATCATCGACCTGAACCTCGACGGCACCATCCACAAGGTGCTGCTGCGTGACATGCAGCGTCACCCGTACAAGCAGCTGGTCATGCACCTGGATTTCCAGCGCGTGAACGAAAATGAAGTGCTGCACGCTTCGGTGCCGCTGACCTTCATCAACGAAGACACCTCGCCGGCTGGCAAGGCTGCCGACGTGCTGGTCACCCACGAACTGAAGGAAGTGTCGATCGCTTGCTTGCCGAAGGACCTGCCGGAGTCGATCGAAGTCGACCTGGGCGAGCTGAAGGCTGGCGACATCATCTACCTGTCGGGCCTGAAGCTGCCGGCTGGCGTGGAAATTCCGGCTCTGAAGCTGGGCAAGGGCCATGACGACGCTGTTGTCATCGCCAAGACCGCCGCTGCAGAAGAAGCAGCAGCCGAGTAATCGGCCATGTTGCGCCCGCTCTTCGGAGCGGGCGCAGCAGGTGTATCTGACAGATGACTGGCTTGCGATTGATCGTTGGTCTGGGCAATCCCGGACCCGAACACGCCCGGACCCGGCACAATGCCGGGTTTCATTTCGTTGAGGCCCTGGCAGAGCGGCAGGGCGCGCGCTGGGCGCTGGAAAGCAAATTGTTTGGCGAAGTCGCCAAGGTCGAGATTGCCGGGCAGCCGGTGTGGCTGTTGAAGCCGGCGACCTACATGAACCTGTCTGGCAAATCGGTCACCGCCGCACAGCGGTTCTGGAAGATCGAGCCGGAACAGACCCTGCTTGCACACGACGAACTGGACATGCCGCCCGGCGTGGCCCGGCTCAAGTTCGACGGTGGTCATGGCGGCCAGAACGGCCTGCGTGACACCATCCGTCTGCTCGGTCATGGCAAGTTCCATCGCCTGCGTCTTGGCATCGGCCATCCGGGTCACAAGGACCGCGTGGTGGGTTGGGTATTGGGCCGTCCGTCGCCGGACGACGCCGTGCTGATGGCACAGGCCATCGATGCGGCCATCGACGTGATGCCGTTGGCAGTAGCTGGTGATTACAGCGAAGCGATGAAGCGTCTGCACACCACCAAGTGAGCGAAAAATGGGGAATGGGGAATGGAACGGCACTAGGCCCTTCCGGTTCTCCATTCCCGATTTTCCATTCACGGGAGTTCAAGCATGGGTATCAAATGCGGCATCGTCGGTCTGCCCAATGTCGGCAAGTCGACCCTGTTCAATGCGCTGACCAAGGCGGGTATCGCTGCGGCCAACTTCCCGTTCTGCACGATCGAGCCGAACACCGGCGTGGTGCCGGTGCCGGATCCGCGCCTTGATGCGCTGGCAACCATCGTCAAGCCGGAGCGGGTGATCCCGACCACGATGGAGTTCGTCGACATCGCCGGTCTGGTCGCTGGTGCGTCCAAGGGTGAAGGCCTGGGCAACAAGTTCCTGGCCCACATCCGCGAGACCGACGCCATCGCCCACGTCGTGCGCTGCTTCGAAGACGGCAACGTCATCCACGTGGCCAACAAGGTCGACCCGATCGCCGATATCGAAACCATCGATACCGAGCTGGCGCTGGCCGACCTGGAATCGGTGCTGAAGGCACTGGATCGTGCCACCCGCGCGGCCAAGGCCAACGACAAGGAAGCGCTGGCCCGCAAGCCGGTGCTCGAGAAGCTGGCGTCGGCACTGGATCAGGGCAAGTCGGCGCGTGCCGCCGGCCTCGATGCCGATGAGAAGGCGCTGATCCGTGACATGTTCCTGATCACGCTGAAGCCGCTGATGTACATCGCCAACGTTGCCGAAGACGGCTTCGAGAACAATCCGCTGCTGGACGTCGTGCGCGCCCGCGCCGCGGCCGAAGGTGCCGAAGTGGTGCCGGTGTGTGCGGCCATCGAAGAAGAAATGGCGCAGCTGGACGACGCCGACCGCGACGAGTTCCTCAAGGACCTCGGTCTGGAAGAGCCGGGCCTGAACCGCGTGATCCGTGCCGGCTACAAGCTGCTTGGCCTGCAGACCTACTTCACCGCAGGTGTGAAGGAAGTCCGCGCATGGCAGCTGCGTGCCGGTTCGACCGCACCGCAGGCAGCAGGCGTGATCCATACCGACTTCGAGCGTGGCTTCATCCGTGCCGAAACCATCAGCTACGAGGACTTCATCAACCTCAAGGGTGAGCAGGGCGCCAAGGAAGCCGGTCGCCTGCGCCTGGAAGGCAAGGATTACATCGTCAAGGAAGGCGACGTGCTGCATTTCCGCTTCAACGTCTGATTCCTTGGATGTTGCAGTACCAACAAGGCCCCGCAATGCGGGGCCCTGTTGTATGTGTGGTTTGTTGTGTGATTAAAATTTGATCACCATTTTGAAGGCCTTGCAGCGCAAGGCCTGCGCGCAGTTGTCCACAGTCTTCTCCATCCATTGCACACAGCGGCTGTGGAGAAATCCCTGGGCAGACGGATGCTTGTGGGAGCGGCGTGAGCCGCGAAGCTGACATTCTTGAAGCCCTCGTGTCTGTGCAAGCTGAAGGGGCACGAGCTTCGCGGCTGACGCCGCTCCCACAAGATAGGTTGGCCTGAATTTGTAGGAGCGGCGTAAGCCGCGAAGCTGGCATTCCTGCAACGCCGGGAGACTGCGCCACCTGATGATGTGCGTGCTTCGCGGCTTACGCCGCTCCTACAAAAAAGGCCGCATGCCTTCGTTGTAGTGCATTGGCGAAAATTTCACCGCCATTCTGAAAGCCTTGCAGCGCAAGGCTTGCACGCGGTTGTCCACAGCCTTCTCCAGCCATTGCGCACAGCGCTTGTGGAGAACCCGATAAGCCGGGTGGCTGCTTGTAGGAGCGGCGTCAGCCGCGAAGCTGGTATTCCTGCAGTGCCGGGAGACTGCGCCACCTTATGATGTGCGTGCTTCGCGGCTTACGCCGCTCCCGCAAAAAAAGCCGCATGCCTTCGTTGTAGTGCAGTGGCGAAAAAATCACCGCCATTTTGAAAGCCTTGCAGCGCAGGGCCTGCACGCAGTTGTCCACAGTCTTCTCCATCCATTGCACACAGTGGCTGTGGAGAAAAAGCCCGTAGCCTCCGGAATGTCGGTCAGTGGTAGCACCAAGGCCCGCACAAACAACAAGGCCCGCCAATGGCGGGCCTTGTTGGCACTGCGTGCAGACTGGCCTTACAGCGCCTTGCCGCCCAACTTCCAGGTGAGCTGCAGGTAGTAGCTGCGGCCCATGCTGTCGAACCACGAAGTGTCGTAGTACGGGTAATTCGACCAGGTCGGGTCCTTCGGCGGCATCTTGTCGAACAGGTTGTTGACCGACAGCGACACCCGCAGATGATCAGTGATGTCGTAGCGGGCACCGGCGTTGAAGCGCCAGGTTGCTTTGGTCCATGCGTCGTTGTCGTAGTTGGCGACCTTGCCAAGGTAGTTGCCGAACAGGCTGGCGCCCCAGGCACCCTTGTCCCAGCTCACGCCCAGGTTCGACTTCACCCGCGGCAGCGTGGTGGCGCTGAAGCTGACATCGAGCATGTCTTCCTTCGGGTCGCCGGGGAACTGCTGGCGGGTATGGCGATGGGTCCAGTTGTACTGGCCGGTGAAACTGAAATCGCCAGCGTTCGCGGTCTGCAGACGGTAGTTGGCGGCGACATCGATGCCCGAGGTTTCCTCGTTGGCGATGTTGATCGGGCCGAACAGCACGCTGGTGATGTTGCCGTCTGCATCACGGACTACGCGGGCCAGGGCATCCACGCAGGTCGGTGAGTTGATGTCCACTGCGGCACCTGTATCGGTCCTGCCGAGGCGGCAGTCCGCTTCCTGGATGCGCAGCAGTTCGCGGTCCTGCGTCTGCACCTGATTCTCGATCCGGATCTTGTAGTAGTCCACCGCCAGATCGAAGTTGGTCACGGGTGACCACACGAAACCGGCCGAGAACGACTTGCTCGTCTCCTCATCCAGATTCATGTTGCCGCTGTAGACATCGAACGTGCTGACGTCGTAGTTGCCAAAGTCGCGGTCGTAGCATTCGCCGTCGGTTGCACCGGCATTGTCCGAACGACAGGCCAGGTAATCGGTGGCGAAGCGGGTGCGGTAGTAGTCGTTCCCGGCAAACAGGTAGTGCATGTCCGGCGCACGGAAGCCGGTGCCATAAGAACTACGCAGCAACAGCGTATCCAGCGGGCGCCATTCAAGACCGGCGCTGTAGGTGAACTTGCCCGGGCTCTTGTTGCCGTAGCTGTAACGGTCATAGCGGCCCGCAACGCTTGCCTGCAGGGTGGAAGCGATTGGCAAGCGCAATTCGCCGGCAGCACTCCAATGATCACGGTCGCCGCTGCCATCACCATAGCGCGGGCCGTAGTACGCGTCTTCGGTAAGTGCGAGTGGATCGGGATTGATCTTGTAGGACTGTTCACCGTATTCCACTGCACCAGCGAAGCCGACGTCACCTGCAGGCAGCGAGAACAGCGACGCGGTATCGACGGTGAAGCTGAGGTTGTCGTTCTTGGCTTCCGGGCGGAAGGTGGACATCGCCGCGATCGAGGCAAACTCGGCGGTGGTCAGTGGTGTGAACAGGCGCGTCGGATCCGGGGTGTAGATCGCGATGCCGTCATCGTCGTAACCCTGCAGTTCGCCCAGGAACAGGCGGTTGGCTGCAGCTGCCTTGATGCGCGGCATCTTGACGTCAGCCTTGTACTGGGAGTGGTTGTAGGCCGCTTCCCAGTTCCACTCCTCGGCGAACATGCCCTTCAGGCCGGTGGTTACCGCAAATGTCTTCTGGGTGGTGGTGTTCATGCGGTTGCGCAGGCCGCCAACCTCCTCCGGGGTGAATTGACGCGCCCAGTTCTCATAGCGCCCGGTGGTGGCGTTGTAGAAGATCTTGTTGCGGTAGTTGCCTTCGGAGTTCGGGTCATGGAACTCCCAGCCCATGTGGTCGCTGGCGACATCATTGCCATTGGTGCCGGTCAGCAGCTTGACCTTCTGCTGGCCAAGCTGGACATCGGCAAACCACGACAGCGCATCATTGAAGCGGTACTCGAACGAACCATAGGCATTGAAGCCTTTGCGCTCGTTCTGGATGGTGCGATAGGCAATGGCGCGTTCGCTGCCGCAATACGGGCCGTAGTCGTTCTCGGCGAGCACGGTGGTGCCGCCGTTGAGGCCGGCCATCGCCGCGCAATTGTCGGCCGGGGCGATGTTTTCGTCGTCGTCCCAGTTCTGCAGCTGCGCGATAAGGCGCGGCAGCTGGCGTTCTGCAGCAGGCGAATCCAGCGTCGAATCCTGCACGCTGCGGTCGGTGCCCCACAGGGGGCGCTTGTTGATCAGTTCAACGCCGACGATGCCGCTGAACTTGTCCTGCTCAAAGCCGGTGGTGATCGTCAAATTCTGCGATGAGCCACCGCCCCGGCTGGTGTCGCCAAAGCGGTAGTCGAAGGTGGTGCCATCGGTGGACTTCTTGAGGATGAAGTTGATGACGCCGGCCATTGCGTCTGAGCCGTACACCGCCGAGGCACTGCCGGTCAGCACTTCAATCCGGTCGATCATGCCCAGCGGGATGTTGCCGACATCGGTGAAGTTGCTGCGGCCATTGAGCGGCAGCGGGAAGTCGGCGATGCGTCGGCCATTGACCAGTACAAGGGTGTGGTTGGGCCCAAGGCCGCGCAGATCGACTGCCTGTGCGCCAGGCGTGGACTGGGCGCCAGTGGTGTTCTGCTGTCCCTGCGTGCTGCCGCTGTTCTGGCTGAGCGAGCGCAGTACGTCGGGTACCGAGGTGAAGCCGGCGGATTTGATCTGCTCAGCCGTCACCACGGTGACCGGTGCCGGGCCTTCCACCTGGGCGCGCGGGATGCGCGAGCCGGTGACCTGCACCGTGTCGAGTTGTTGCGGTTGGCCCTGGGTGGCGGTCTGGGCCAGGGCGGGGGCGGCCATCGACAGCAGGGCCAGTTGGATTGAACACACCATTGCGTGCTTACGCATGAATCAGCTCTCTGATGAAAAGTGTCCGGATTTGTCCTGTCGGCATGTAGGGGAATGCCGGCCAACCCTGTCTGTAATGTGAATGGGGTCACTGCATCTAACACCTTTTTTACACGCTTGACCACTGCCAGAAAGTCTGGCATTACAGCTGTAAGCGATTACATGGATCGGGTAGAGGGCGCTATGAAACGTAAGAGTTCTTGGCTGGGGCGAGTGGTCCTGGCTATCGCGGCTATTGCTGCGGGGGGCGTGGCCCACGCCGAGGATTCGCGCGCCATCAGCGCTGCTGGCTATCGCTACTACGAAGTGGGTGATCTGGATGCCCCCCGCCCGGGCAAGACCGAGGCGGCCATGATGTTGATGGGCGGCGGCGACTGGGTGCCGGAAGCCTTCCACTGGTGGGTTGAGCGGGCAGGCCACGGCCGCGTGGTGATCCTGCGCGCCTCTGGCGACGACAACATGCAGAAGGAGCTGTACTACGACATCGGCGGCGTCACCGCGGTGCAGACGCTGGTGTTCGACAGCCGCAAGGCGGCCGACGATCCGGCCGTGCTGCGGGTGGTGCGTGGCGCCGATGCGATTTTCATCGCTGGCGGTGACCAGTCGCGCTACATCCGTTTCTGGAAGGGCACCGAGCTCAATGCCCTGCTCAATGAGCATGTCCGCGCGGGCAAGCCGATTGGTGGCACCAGTGCGGGCTTGGCCATCCTTGGTGGCTATTCCTATGGCGCGCTGGATGGCGGCAGTGTCAATTCGCCGACTGCGTTGAGCGACCCGATGGGCAGCGAGGTGACCATGGATCGGGATTTCCTGACCATGCCCTACCTGTCGAACGTGGTGACCGACACCCATTTCGCCAAGCGTGATCGCCTGGGGCGCCTGATTGTCTTCGTCGCCCGCGCTGCCCAGGACAAGGGCCAGGACGACATCGTCGGTATCGGCGTGGATGAGGACACCGCGCTGTGCGTGGAGGCCGATGGACGTGGCCGGGTGTACTCGCTGGTCGATGGCTATGCATGGCTGGTGATGCCGCGCCGCACGGCTGATCGCCTGAGCAATGGTGAGCCGTTGGAATTCAGTTCGATTCCGGTCACAGGCGTGGGCGCGGGTAGTCGCCTGCATCTGGATGGCTTCAAGGTCGACAATGCCGCCTTCACCGCGATGGCCAGTGTCGTCGACGGCGAGTTGGAGCTGCATCCCAACTGAGTGCGTGCGATCAACAGAAAAAAGGGGGCTTCGGCCCCTTTTTTTTGTGGTCCCTTGGCGCGCGGCGCGGCTGTTGGGGGCGGAGACTGCCGCGTTGGCGTGGCTGGCGATGGAGCGGCGGTGCCTGCGACCATGGTGACTGTTCAGAGTGGCAGGCACCTGCCTAGAATCGGGCTTCCATTCGGGAGTGAAGAAACATGAAGCTGACTTCTGCAGTACTGCTGGGCCTGGCGTCGCTGTCCTCGGGAGCTGCTACGGCAGCCGAGGTTTCTCCCCTGTTGGTCATCCATGGCGGGGCGGGGGTGGAGCGCAAGGATTTCAGCGCTGCAGAAGAGCGCGCCGCACGTGCGGCGCTGACCGAGGCATTGCGTCAAGGTCATCAGGCACTGGTCGCTGGCAAGCCGGCACTGGATGCGGTGACTGCGGCGATCACAGTGTTGGAGAACGATCCGACCTTCAATGCAGGTCGCGGTGCGGTGTTCACCCATGACGGCAAGAATGAGCTGGACGCCTCGCTGATGGATGGCGCCACGCTGCGTGCCGGTGCCGTCGCTGGCGTGCATACGGTCAAGAACCCGATCCTGCTGTCGCGCGCGGTGATGGAGCATTCGCCGCACGTGATGATGGTGGGGCAGGGCGCGGAGATGTTTGCCGCCGAGCAGAAGATCGAGCTGGTGGATCCGTCCTACTTCCGTACCGAGAAGCGCTGGGAGCAGCTGCAGCGTGCATTGAGGGAAGAGACTGCAGGGCAGGCACATGCCGACCTGGAGACCGCCAAGCATTTCGGCACCGTCGGTGCGGTTGCGCTGGACAACCAGGGCAAGCTCGCCGCGGGTACTTCCACTGGCGGCATGACCAACAAACGCTATGGGCGTGTTGGTGATTCGCCGATCATCGGCGCGGGTACCTATGCCAATGATCAGTGCGCGGTTTCAGGCACGGGCTGGGGTGAGTACTACATCCGCCTGTCCGTCGCGCATGAGATCTGTGCACGCATGAAGTACCTGAAGGAAACACCTGCACAGGCTGGCGATGAAGTGATCGTCAAGCGCGTGCCAGAGCTCGGCGGCGATGGCGGCGGTATCGTTCTGTCTGCGGATGGCAAGGCGGCGATGCCGTTCAATACCGAAGGCATGTATCGCGGTTGGATTGGTGCCGATGGCGTGCCACACGTGGCGATTTTTGCCGACGAAAAGATTAAGATGCCCGGCGAGTGACCGGCACCGCGATGCCGAAAAAGAAATTTCACCGAATGTGAAGATTTCTGTTGACAGCATCGGCGCTGATCACCAAAATAGCGAGCTCACCCACCCCTGACCGGCAAGGCCGCGGTCCTCGACAAGGGAGTGGAATGGAGGGATACCCAAGCGGCCAACGGGGGCAGACTGTAAATCTGCTGGCTTACGCCTTCGGTGGTTCGAATCCACCTCCCTCCACCAGTTTTATGTTGTGACGTGTTTTCCCGGTGCGGGAGTAGTTCAACGGTAGAACCTTAGCCTTCCAAGCTAATGGTGCGGGTTCGATTCCCGTCTCCCGCTCCATTGAACGAAACGAAAAAACACGGCATAATAGACAACTCGCTCACGTAGCTCAGTCGGTAGAGCACCTCCTTGGTAAGGAGGAGGTCGAAGGTTCGATTCCTTTCGTGAGCACCATCTTTCGCAGATAGTGCACAACTAACCCTGTTACCGAGAAGAAGCAGCCATGTCCAAGAGCAAGTTCGAGCGTACCAAGCCGCACGTCAACGTCGGTACTATCGGCCACGTCGATCATGGCAAGACCACGCTGACTGCCGCACTGACCAAGATCGGTGCAGAGCGCTTCGGTGGCGAGTTCAAGGATTACTCCTCGATCGACGCCGCGCCGGAAGAAAAGGCACGTGGCATCACGATCTCGACCGCACACGTTGAGTACGAATCCGCTACCCGTCACTACGCCCACGTGGATTGCCCGGGCCATGCTGACTACGTCAAGAACATGATCACCGGTGCTGCCCAGATGGACGGCGCGATCCTGGTCTGTTCGGCTGCTGACGGCCCGATGCCGCAGACCCGCGAGCACATCCTGTTGTCGCGTCAGGTCGGCGTGCCGTACATCGTCGTGTTCCTGAACAAGGCCGACATGGTTGACGATGCCGAGCTGTTGGAACTGGTCGAAATGGAAGTCCGCGAGCTGCTGAGCAAGTACGACTTCCCGGGCGACGACACCCCGATCGTGCACGGTTCGGCTCGTATGGCGCTGGAAGGCGACCAGAGCGACATCGGTGTGCCGGCCATCCTGAAGCTGGTCGATGCACTGGACAGCTGGATCCCGACCCCGGAGCGTGACGTCGACAAGCCGTTCCTGATGCCGGTGGAAGACGTGTTCTCGATCTCGGGCCGCGGCACCGTGGTGACCGGTCGTATCGAGCGCGGCGTGATCAAGGTCGGCGAAGAAATCGAAATCGTCGGTATCCGTCCGGTCCAGAAGACCACCGTCACCGGCGTGGAAATGTTCCGCAAGCTGCTGGACCAGGGTCAGGCAGGTGACAACGCCGGTCTGCTGCTGCGCGGCACCAAGCGTGACGACGTCGAGCGTGGCCAGGTTCTGGCCAAGCCGGGTTCGATCAAGCCGCACACCCAGTTCGAAGCCGAAGTGTACGTCCTGTCGAAGGACGAGGGCGGCCGTCACACCCCGTTCTTCAAGGGCTACCGTCCGCAGTTCTACTTCCGTACCACCGACATCACCGGTGCGGTTGAGCTGCCGGAAGGCGTCGAGATGGTGATGCCGGGCGACAACGTGAAGATGGTTGTCACCCTGATCAACCCGGTGGCAATGGACGAAGGCCTGCGCTTCGCAATCCGCGAAGGTGGCCGTACCGTCGGCGCCGGCGTGGTTGCCAAGATCGTCGCTTAATAAGCCTGTAGCGCCAGCAGTAACTGCTGTTGGCGGCGCGGATGGCGGGCCGGGTACCTCGGTCCGCCTTCGCCGTCTAAGGTGATGTGTAATAGTCAAGTTTTACGCCAGTAGCTCAATTGGCAGAGCAGCGGTCTCCAAAACCGCAGGTTGGGGGTTCGAGTCCCTCCTGGCGTGCCATTTGCAACTCTCTATCCAGTGACCTTGGTCGCACCAGCTACAAGAGTCGGATGAACAGCAAGATCGAACATTCCAAGCCCGCCGCGTCTTCTGGTGGCGATATCGTCAAGTACGTCGGCGCTGCGCTGTTGGTGCTGGCTGGTTTGTTTGTCTGGTTCTGGTTTGCCGATCAGCCGCGTGCTGCCCAGCTGGGTGCATGGGCCGGTCAGTGGCGTGCGCTGGCAGTGGTTTTGGGTCTGGTGGCCGGTGGTGCAGTGTTCATGCTGACCACGAAGGGTCGTCAGACAATCGAATTCCTTTCTGAATCCCGTTTCGAGCTGCGCAAGGTCGTGTGGCCGACCCGCCAGGAAGCTATCCGCATGACGTGGGTGGTGGTTGTGGTGGTGATCGTGTTGAGCCTGCTGTTGGGTGGCTTCGACTTCGTGATCCAGAAGCTGACCCAGTGGTTCCTGGGTCGTTAAGGAGATATCTGTGAAGCGTTGGTACGTCGTTCACGCCTATTCAGGTTTTGAGAAGTCGGTTGCGCAGGCACTGCGTGATCGCATTGCGCGTGACGAGATGCAGGAGCTTTTTGGCGACGTGCTGGTCCCCACGGAAGAAGTGGTGGAAATGCGCGCTGGCCAGAAGCGCCGCTCCGAGCGCAAGTTCTTCCCGGGTTACGTGCTGGTACAGATCGAGACCCACGAAGAAGCCGGTATCCCGCGCATCGACAACGAAAGCTGGCATCTGGTCAAGGAAACCCCGAAGGTCATGGGTTTCATCGGTGGTACTGCTGACCGGCCTCTGCCGATCCAGGACAGCGAAGCTGCTGCCATCCTGAATCGCGTTCAGGAAGGGGTCGAGAAGCCGCGTCCGAAGGTACTGTTCGAGCCGGGCCAGATGGTTCGTGTCACCGAAGGTCCGTTCAACGATTTCAACGGCGTTGTCGAAGAAGTTAATTACGAAAAGAGCCGCCTGCGCGTCTCGGTGCTGATCTTCGGTCGCGCCACCCCGGTCGAGCTTGAATTCGGCCAGGTCGAGAAGGCGATCTAAGGCGCTGCGTGTCACCTGTTCAGGTGGCGTCGCAAAAAGCTGCTACAATTTTCGGCTCCCCAATGAGGGAGCAAATCAAGGGCTGCCGCGAGGTGGCCTTTGGTGCGATTTCACAACGCGATGCCGGGACGCGTGATTCCCGGTCCGATGGGGAGCCTGTTGTCGCAAGGCGCTAGCACCCGGAGAGCACTCTAATGGCAAAGAAAGTTGTCGGTTATATCAAGCTGCAGGTAAAGGCCGGTCAGGCCAATCCCTCGCCGCCGGTCGGTCCTGCGCTGGGTCAGCGTGGCCTGAACATCATGGAATTCTGCAAGGCGTTCAACGCTGCCACGCAGAAGCTGGAACCGGGTCTGCCGGTGCCGGTGATCATCACGGCCTACTCGGACCGTACGTTCACCTTCATCACCAAGAGCACCCCGGCGACCACGCTGCTGAAGAAGGCTGCTGGCATTTCTTCGGGCTCGAAGAAGCCGAACACCGACAAGGTGGGCAAGGTTACTCGCGCGCAGCTGGAAGAAATCTGCAAGGCAAAGGAGCCGGATCTGACGGCTGCCAGCCTTGACGCCGCCGTGCGTACGATCGCGGGTTCTGCCCGTTCCATGGGCCTGGTGGTAGAGGGTTAATCTGATGGCACAGACCAAGCGTGAGAAGGCCATCAAGGCCGCTATCGTCCCGGGCAAGGCATACGCCTTCGAGGACGCAATCAACATCCTGAAGACCGCCACCAAGGCCAAGTTCGTCGAGTCGATCGACGTGGCCGTGCGTCTGGGCGTGGATGCCAAGAAGTCCGACCAGCAGGTTCGCGGTTCCACCGTGCTGCCGGCCGGTACCGGCAAGTCGGTCCGCGTTGCCGTGTTCGCTCCGGCCGGTGCCAAGGCTGACGAAGCCCTGGCCGCTGGTGCCGAAGCCGTCGGCATGGACGACCTGGCTGAGAAGATGCAGGCCGGCGATCTGAACTATGACGTCGTCATTGCTACCCCGGACGCGATGCGCGTTGTCGGTAAGCTGGGCACCCTGCTGGGCCCGCGTGGCTTGATGCCGAACCCGAAGGTCGGCACCGTTTCGGCCAACCCGGGCGAAGCCGTCAAGAATGCCAAGTCGGGTCAGGTGCGTTACCGCACCGACAAGGCCGGCATCATCCACTGCACCATCGGCAAGGCCAGCTTCGAAAACGGCGCGCTGCAGTCGAACCTGCAGGCACTGCTGGTTGACCTGATCAAGGCCAAGCCGGCCACCTCGAAGGGCCTGTACCTGCAGAAGGTGTCGGTCAGCTCGACGATGGGCCCGGGCGTGACTGTTGATCAGTCCTCGCTGACCCTGAAGTGACGTACCGGCCCGTGCGCGCATAGCGCGCACGGCTTTGCCGGCACGTCATCCCCGCGAAGGCGGGGATCGCTCTGATGCTCTTGGGCTTCAGAGCAACAAGAAACACCAGCGTCACCGGCAACGGTGATGCTGACTTTTGAAGGCGTCGCGCAGGGTGACCTGCGTGGAGCCGTCAAAGACCGCAGGCGCGGTCAGCGCATACCGGCGACGGGCATGGAAGCTCGATTTGGCAAGGAGTCGCCGCCGGCACAGCGAGATCGCTTAATCGATTCGTTCTCGGATCACCCTGCGTAGATGGTGCCGCCCTTCTGGATTTTTCTGGTTCACGTACGTCCGGGTTTGCCCGGGTTTGCACTCCAGCTCTAGAACGGCCACCACCGGAACATCACCCGATGTTCCCGGCGTCCAGGACGGATGCCGCCCAGGACCGCACACGGCTAGGAGCCGTAAGCGGAATATGTTTGAAGCAGGGTGTTGAGGTTCGGCCAGGGAGGCCTGCAGCAGTGGCATTGCCGCTCTTGCCAATCCCGGATCCCGAATTCCCAGTCCCAGCTTAAACGGAGGAGTGCAATGGCTCTCAATCTGTCCCAGAAGCAAGAAGTAGTCGCCGAGCTGGCAGACGTCGCCGCCAAGGCCCACTCCTTGATCGCAGCCGAATACGCTGGCACCACGGTCGCTCAGATGACCGCGATGCGTAAGCAGGCCCGCGAAACCGGTGTTTTCTTGAAGGTTGTCAAGAACACGCTGGCCTCGCGCGCCGTTGAAGGCACCGATTTCGCAGTTGCAAAAGACCAGATGGTTGGTCCGTTGCTGTATGCGTTTTCGCTTGAGGAGCCCGGCGCAGCCGGTCGCCTGATCAAGGAAGCCGCCAAGGGTAACGACAAGCTGAAGGCGAAGGTCGTGGCAATCGGCGGGGAAGTTTTCCCGGCCAGCCACGTCGACGTGCTGGCATCGTTGCCGACCCGTGATCAGGCCCTGGCCATGCTGGCCCGCGTCCTGACCGAGCCGGTCACCATGTTCGCCCGCGCCGTCAAGGCTATCGGTGAGAAGCAGGAAGGTGGCGCAGCGGAAGCTGCAGCGCCGGCCGCTGAAGCTGAAGCCGTCTAAGTTCGACGTCTCCGTGGTTCCGCACGGAACCTCAATCCAGAATATTTTCAAAAGGTAATCAAAATGTCCCTTACCAACGATCAGATCGTCGACGCAATCGCCGAAAAGTCCCTGATGGAAGTGATGGAGCTGGTCAAGGCCATCGAAGAGAAGTTCGGCGTGTCGGCTGCTGCCCCGGTTGCAGTTGCTGCTGCTGGCCCGGTTGCTGCTGTTGAAGAGCAGACCGAATTCAACGTCATCCTGAAGGATGCCGGCGCGAAGAAGGTCGAAGTGATTAAGGCCGTCCGCGCCATCACCGGCCTGGGCCTGAAGGAAGCGAAGGACCTGGCTGAAGCCGGTGGCGTCGTGAAGGAAGGCGCTTCGAAGGAAGACGCCGACAAGTTCAAGAAGGAACTGGAAGCCGCCGGCGCGACCGTCGAGCTGAAGTAATCAGTTCTTGCATCGTCATCGATTCACGGCGATGCAGCCAAGGCTGGGGGCGTAAAGCCCCCGGCCTTTGGTCGTTTCAAACCGTTGTAATGCCGGGCGTGCCTGGCAGGCAATAGAAAGACCAACGTGGCAAGTGTCAGGCGCTGCGCTCCAGACGATGGGGTGACCCGCAGCCGATACAAGCGAGTTGGCAGTTGGAAGTAGCAATAGAAGGCGTGCTGGTGCCGGCAATACCAGCGACTTCCAACTGACAATTTCAAGATTTCCTTACGGGTCGTGGACGCACGGCTCGCACAACAAGGTGGAAGACCTCATGACGTCCTATTCGTACACCGAAAAAAAGCGCATCCGCAAAGATTTCGGCAAGCAGCGCTCGATCCTCGAGGTGCCGTTCCTGCTCGCGATCCAGGTTGATTCGTACCGCGAATTCCTGCAGGAAAACATCGATCCGGCCAAGCGCTCCGACCACGGCCTGCATGCTGCGCTGAAGTCGGTGTTCCCGATTTCCAGCTACAGCGGCAATGCTGCCCTGGAATACGTCGGCTACAAGCTGGGCGATCCGGTGTTTGACGAGCGCGAGTGCCGCCAGCGTGGCATGAGCTACGGCGCGCCGCTGCGCGTCACCGTGCGTCTGGTCATCTACGACCGCGAATCGTCCACCAAGGCGATCAAGTACGTGAAGGAGCAGGAGGTCTATCTGGGCGAAATCCCGTTGATGACCGACAACGGCACCTTCATCGTCAACGGTACCGAGCGCGTCATCGTGTCGCAGCTGCACCGTTCGCCGGGCGTGTTCTTCGACCACGACCGTGGCAAGACCCACAGCTCGGGCAAGCTGCTGTACAGCGCCCGCATCATTCCGTACCGCGGTTCCTGGCTGGACTTCGAGTTCGACCCGAAGGACGCACTGTTCACCCGTATCGACCGTCGCCGCAAGTTGCCGGTGTCGGTGCTGCTGCGTGCGCTGGGCTACAACAACGAAGAGATGCTGGCCGAGTTCTTCGAGGTCAACACCTTCCACATCAACCCGGACGAAGGCGTGCAGCTGGAGCTGGTGCCGGAGCGTCTGCGTGGCGAAACGCTGAACTTCGACCTGGCTGACGGCGACAAGGTCATCGTGGAAGCCGGCAAGCGCATCACCGCGCGCCACATCAAGCAGCTGCAGGCCTCGGGCATTGCCGCCCTGGCCGTGCCGGACGACTACATCGTCGGCCGCATCCTGTCGCACGACGTGGTTGATGCCAACACCGGTGAACTGCTGGCCCAGGCCAACGACGAAATCAGCGACGAGCAGCTGCAGAACTTCCGCAAGGCGGGCGTTGATGCAGTAGGCACGCTGTGGGTGAACGATCTGGATCGTGGCCCGTACCTGTCCAATACCCTGCGCATCGATGGCACCAAGACCCAGCTCGAAGCGCTGGTCGAAATCTATCGCATGATGCGTCCGGGCGAGCCGCCGACCAAGGACGCCGCGCAGAACCTGTTCCACAACCTGTTCTTCACCTTCGAGCGCTACGACCTGTCCACGGTTGGCCGCATGAAGTTCAACCGTCGTGTCGGCCGCAAGGAAGTCACCGGTGAGTCGGTGCTGTACGACCGCAAGTACTTCGGTGAGCGTAACGACGAGGAATCCAAGCGCCTGGTCGCCGCACACGGCGAAGGTTCGGACATCCTGGACGTCATCAAGGTGCTGACCGAGATCCGCAACGGCCGCGGCGTGGTCGATGACATCGATCACCTGGGCAACCGTCGCGTGCGTTCGGTCGGTGAAATGGCCGAGAACGTGTTCCGCGTGGGCCTGGTCCGCGTCGAGCGCGCGGTCAAGGAGCGCCTGTCGATGGCCGAGTCGGAAGGCTTGACCCCGCAGGAACTGATCAACGCCAAGCCGGTGGCTGCCGCGATCAAGGAATTCTTCGGTTCCTCGCAGCTGTCGCAGTTCATGGACCAGAACAACCCGCTGTCGGAAGTGACGCACAAGCGTCGCGTCTCGGCGCTGGGCCCGGGCGGCCTGACCCGCGAGCGCGCTGGCTTCGAAGTCCGCGACGTGCACCCGACCCATTACGGCCGCGTCTGCACCATCGAAACGCCGGAAGGCCCGAACATCGGCCTGATCAACTCGCTGGCCGTGTTCGCACGCACCAACAAGTACGGCTTCCTGGAAACCCCGTACCGCAAGGTGCATGACGGCAAGGTCTCCGACGAAGTCGAGTTCCTGTCGGCCATCGAAGAGAACGAGTACGTCATCGCCCAGGCCAACGCCCTGACCGATGCCAAGAACATGCTCACCGAGCAGTTCGTACCGTGCCGCTTCCAGGGTGAGTCGCTGCTCAAGCCGCCGGCAGAAGTCCACTTCATGGACGTCTCGCCGATGCAGACCGTGTCGGTCGCTGCCGCGCTGGTTCCGTTCCTGGAGCACGATGACGCGAACCGCGCACTGATGGGCGCCAACATGCAGCGCCAGGCCGTGCCGACCCTGCGTGCACAGAAGCCGCTGGTGGGTACCGGTATCGAACGCGCCGTGGCGCGTGACTCGGGTGTGACCGTGAACGCCCTGCGTGGTGGTCAGATCGTGCAGATCGACGCCGGCCGCATCGTGGTCAAGGCCAACGAGAACGAGATCACCGATCCGGCAGATGCCGGCGTGGATATCTACAACCTGATCAAGTACACCCGTTCGAACCAGAACACCTGCATCAACCAGCGTCCGCTGGTGAACGTGGGTGACGTGATCGCGCGCGGCGACGTGCTGGCCGATGGCCCGTCCACCGATATCGGTGAACTGGCGCTGGGTCAGAACATGCTGATCGCCTTCATGCCGTGGAACGGCTACAACTTCGAAGACTCCATCCTGCTGTCCGAGCGTGTGGTCGAGGAAGATCGTTACACCACGATCCACATCGAAGAACTGACCTGCGTTGCACGCGACACCAAGCTGGGGCCGGAGGAAATTTCCGCCGACATCCCGAACGTGTCCGAGCAGGCGCTGAACCGTCTGGACGAATCCGGCGTGGTGTACATCGGTGCGGAAGTGCGCGCCGGCGACATCATGGTTGGCAAGGTCACGCCGAAGGGCGAGAGCCAGCTGACCCCGGAAGAGAAGCTGCTGCGCGCCATCTTCGGCGAGAAGGCTTCGGACGTTAAGGACAGCTCGCTGCGCGTTCCGCCGGGCATGGACGGCACCGTCATCGACGTGCAGGTCTTCACCCGCGACGGCATCGAGAAGGACAAGCGCGCACGCCAGATCGAGGAAAACGAGATCAAGCGCGTCAAGAAGGACTTCGACGACCAGTTCCGCATCCTGGAAGGCGCCATCTACGCACGTCTGCGTTCGCAGCTCGTGGGCAAGGTTGCCAACGGCGGCGCCAGCCTGAAGAAGGGTGACGTGATCACCGATGCGTTCCTGGACGGCCTGAAGAAGTCCGACTGGTTCACCCTGCGCATGAAGGACGATGACGCGTCCGACGCCATCGAACGTGCCCAGATGCAGATCCAGGCACACGAGAAGGAATTCGAGCGTCGCTTCGCCGACAAGCGCGGCAAGATCACCCAGGGCGACGATCTGGCACCGGGCGTGCTGAAGATGGTCAAGGTGTTCCTGGCCGTGAAGCGCCGCATCCAGCCGGGTGACAAGATGGCAGGCCGCCACGGTAACAAGGGTGTGGTCTCCAACGTGGTGCCGGTCGAAGACATGCCGTACATGGCTGACGGCAACACCGTGGACATCTGCTTGAATCCGCTGGGCGTGCCGTCGCGTATGAACATCGGCCAGATTCTGGAAGTGCACTTGGGCTGGGCCGCAAAGGGCCTGGGCAAGCGCATCCAGGGCATGCTGGAACAGCAGCGTGCAGTCAGCGAGCTGCGTGAGTTCCTGGGCAAGATCTACAACCATGACTCGGCCATCTCCGAGCAGCGCGTGGACCTGTCCCAGTTCAGCGACGAAGAGCTGCTGAACCTGGCCAAGAACCTGACCGACGGCGTGCCGATGGCAACCCCGGTGTTCGACGGCGCGGCGGAAGAGGAAATCCGCGAAATGCTGAATCTGGCCTACCCGGATGAAGCACCGGAAACCGCTCGCCTGGGCTTCAACGCCAGCAAGACGCAGATGCAGCTGTATGACGGCCGCACCGGCGAAGCCTTCGACCGCAAGACCACGGTCGGTTACATGCATTACCTGAAGTTGAACCACTTGGTCGACGACAAGATGCATGCCCGTTCGACCGGTCCGTACTCGCTCGTTACCCAGCAGCCGCTGGGCGGCAAGGCGCAGTTCGGTGGTCAGCGCTTCGGTGAAATGGAAGTCTGGGCACTGGAAGCCTACGGCGCGGCCTACACCCTGCAGGAAATGCTGACGGTGAAGTCCGATGACGTACAGGGCCGTAACCAGATGTACAAGAACATCGTCGACGGTGAGCACGAGATGGTTGCGGGCATGCCGGAATCCTTCAACGTTTTGGTGAAGGAAATCCGCTCGCTGGCCATCAACATGGAACTGGAAGGCGGTTGATTGCGCAGGCGCTGCTGCAGTGATGCAGCAGCGCCGCCAGCACTGACTGACAGCCCATCGACACAGATTTCCTCCTTTCGGAGAACACCATGAAAGACCTGCTCAACCTCTTCAACCAGCAGCGCCAGACGCTGGACTTCGACGCGATCAAGATCGCGCTGGCCTCGCCGGACCTGATCCGTTCGTGGTCCTTCGGCGAAGTGAAGAAGCCGGAAACCATCAACTACCGTACCTTCAAGCCGGAACGTGACGGCCTGTTCTGCGCCGCCATCTTCGGACCGGTCAAGGACTACGAGTGCCTGTGCGGCAAGTACAAGCGCATGAAGCACCGCGGCGTCGTCTGCGAAAAGTGCGGCACCGAAGTCACCCTGGCCAAGGTGCGCCGCGAGCGCATGGGCCACATCGACCTGGCATCGCCGGTCGCGCACATCTGGTTCCTCAAGTCGCTGCCGTCGCGCATCGGCCTGATGCTGGACATGACCCTGCGTGACATCGAGCGCGTGCTGTACTTCGAAGCCTACGTGGTGACCGAGCCGGGCCTGACCGCCCTGGAGCGCCGCCAGCTGCTGACCGAAGAACAGTACCTGCAGGCCCGCCAGGAGCACGGCGACGACTTCGACGCCGCCATGGGCGCCGAGGCCGTGTACGAACTGCTGCGCACCATCGACCTGCAGGCCGAAATGGTCCGCCTGCGCGAGGAAATCGCCTCGACCGGTTCGGAAACCAAGCTCAAGCGTCTGACCAAGCGCATCAAGCTGGTCGAAGCCTTCCTCGAGTCGGGCAACCGCCCGGAGTGGATGGTGATGACCGTGCTGCCGGTGCTGCCGCCGGACCTGCGTCCGCTGGTTCCGCTGGACGGTGGCCGCTTCGCGACCTCGGATCTGAACGATCTGTACCGCCGCGTCATCAACCGTAACAACCGTCTGCGCCGCCTGCTGGAGCTCAACGCTCCGGACATCATCGTGCGCAACGAAAAGCGCATGCTGCAGGAATCGGTTGACGCCCTGTTGGACAACGGCCGTCGCGGCCGTGCCATCACCGGCACCAACAAGCGCCCGCTCAAGTCGCTGGCCGACATGATCAAGGGCAAGCAGGGTCGCTTCCGCCAGAACCTGCTGGGCAAGCGCGTCGATTACTCGGGCCGTTCGGTGATCACCGTGGGTCCGTACCTGAAGCTGCACCAGTGCGGCCTGCCGAAGAAGATGGCGCTTGAGCTGTTCAAGCCGTTCGTGTTCGCCAAGCTGCAGCGTCGTGGCCTGGCCACCACCATCAAGGCCGCCAAGAAGCTGGTCGAGCGCGAAGAAGGCGAAGTCTGGGACGTCCTGGAAGAAGTCATCCGCGAGCATCCGGTGCTGCTGAACCGTGCGCCGACCCTGCACCGACTGGGCATCCAGGCGTTCGAACCGCTGTTGATCGAAGGCAAGGCCATCCAGCTGCATCCGCTGGTCTGTACCGCATTCAACGCCGACTTCGACGGTGACCAGATGGCCGTCCACGTGCCGCTCTCGCTGGAAGCCCAGCTGGAAGCGCGTGCGCTGATGATGTCCACCAACAACATCCTGTCGCCGGCCAACGGCGAGCCGATCATCGTGCCGTCGCAGGACGTCGTGTTGGGCCTGTACTACATGGCGCGCTCGCTGGTGAACAAGCAGGGCGAGGGCATGGTGTTCGCGAACACCGACGAAGTGAAGCGTGCCTACGACAACCGTCTGGTTGAGCTGCACGCCCGCGTCAAGGTGCGCATCGTGCAGGTCGAGCGTGACGAAGACGGCAACAAGGTCAAGAAGACCTCGATCGTCGACACCACCGTCGGCCGTGCGCTGCTGAGCGAGATCATGCCGGAAGGCCTGCCGTTCGAGCTGTGCAACACCGAGATGACCAAGAAGAACATCTCGCGCCTGATCAACCAGAGCTACCGTCTGCTGGGTCTGAAGGACACCGTGGTGTTCGCCGACAAGCTGATGTACACCGGCTACGCCTACGCAACCCGCGCTGGCGTGTCGATCGGCATCGACGACATGCTGATCCCGGACGAGAAGAAGGGCATCCTCGGCGAAGCCGAAGCCGAAGTGCTGGAAATCCAGGAACAGTACCAGTCCGGTCTGGTCACCGCTGGCGAGCGCTACAACAAGGTGGTCGACATCTGGTCGCGCACCAATGAGCGCATCGCCAAGGCGATGATGGAAACCATCGGTACCGAGAAGGTCGTGGGCAGCGACGGTGAGATGGTCGACCAGAAGTCGATGAACTCGCTGTACATCATGGCCGACTCCGGTGCGCGTGGTAGCCAGGCGCAGATCCGTCAGCTGGCCGGTATGCGTGGCCTGATGGCGCGTCCGGACGGCTCGATCATCGAAACGCCCATCAAGGCGAACTTCCGTGAAGGCCTGAACGTGCAGGAGTACTTCAACTCCACCCACGGTGCCCGTAAGGGTCTGGCCGATACCGCGTTGAAGACGGCGAACTCGGGTTACCTGACCCGTCGTCTGGTCGACGTGGCACAGGACGTGGTGATCACCGAGGTAGATTGCGGCACCACCGAAGGCCTGACCATGATTCCGATCGTGGAAGGCGGCGACGTGGTTGAGCCGTTGAAGGATCGCGTGCTGGGCCGCGTCGTGGCCGAGGACGTGTTCCTGCCGGGCAACGACGAAGATCCGATCGTGACCCGCAACACCGTGCTCGACGAGCAGTGGGTGAACAAGCTGGAAGAAGCCGGCGTGCAGACCATCAAGGTCCGCTCGACCATCACCTGCGCCTCGTCCTTCGGTGTCTGCAGCCTGTGCTACGGCCGCGATCTGGCCCGTGGCCACATCGTCAACATCGGTGAAGCGGTTGGCGTCATCGCCGCACAGTCGATCGGTGAGCCGGGTACCCAGCTGACCATGCGTACGTTCCACATCGGTGGTGCGGCATCGCGTGCGGCTGCGGTCGACAACATCACCGTCAAGACCACCGGTTCGGTGAAGTTCTCCAACCTGAAGCACGTCGAGCAGACCAGCGGTTCGCTGGTTGCGGTCTCGCGTTCGGGTGAAATCTCCGTGCTCGACCCGCATGGTCGTGAGCGTGAGCGCTACAAGCTGCCGTACGGTGCCAGCATCGGCGTCAAGGACGGTGCTGAGATCAAGGCTGGCCAGACCGTGGCCAACTGGGATCCGCATAACCACCCGATCGTGTCGGAAGTGGCTGGTTTCGTGCGCTTCATCGACTTCATCGATGGCGTGACCGTGATCGAGAAGACCGACGAACTGACCGGTCTGGCTTCGCGCGAAATCACCGATCCGAAGCGTCGTGGCTCGCAGGCCAAGGATCTGCGTCCGCTGGTCCGTATCGTCGATGGCAAGGGCAATGACCTGACCATCCCGGGCACCGACCTGCCGGCACAGTACCTGCTGCCGCCGCGCTCGATCGTCAACCTGCAGGATGGCGCGCCGGTAGGCGTGGGCGACGTGGTTGCCAAGATCCCGCAGGAAGCCTCGAAGACCCGCGACATCACCGGTGGTCTGCCGCGCGTTGCCGACTTGTTCGAAGCCCGCAAGCCGAAGGACCCGGCGATCCTGGCCGAGCGTTCGGGTATCATCAGCTTCGGCAAGGACACCAAGGGCAAGCAGCGCCTGATCATCAAGGACACTGATGGTTCGGAGCACGAAGAGCTGATTCCGAAGTACCGCCAGATCATCGTGTTCGAAGGTGAACACGTGACCCGCGGTGAAACCGTGGTGGACGGCGAGCCGAGCCCGCAGGACATCCTGCGCCTGAAGGGCGTGGAAGAACTGGCCCGTTACCTGGTCAAGGAAATCCAGGACGTTTACCGCCTGCAGGGCGTGAAGATCAACGACAAGCACATTGAAGTGATCTCGCGCCAGATGCTGCGCAAGGTGGAAATCGTCGACCAGGGCAGCAGCAAGTTCCTCAATGGCGAGCAGGCCGAGCGCCAGCGCGTGATCGAGGAGAATGCCAAGCTGATCGCCCGCAACGAGCTGCCGGCACGTTTCGAGCCGGTGCTGCTGGGTATCACCAAGGCATCGCTGGCCACCGAGTCGTTCATCTCGGCGGCTTCGTTCCAGGAAACCACCCGCGTGCTGACCGAGGCTGCCGTGCGCGGTACCTCCGATGGCCTGCGCGGCCTGAAGGAAAACGTGATCGTCGGCCGCCTGATTCCGGCGGGTACCGGCCTTGCGTACCACGCCCAGCGCCGTCGTAACGCGTCGGGTCTGACCGATTCGGAAATCGCAACCCTGGCCGGTCCGGCCGTGGTCGCTGAACCGGCGGTGGTGGCACCGGAAGCTGAACCGGCGACTGGTGAAGAGTAAGTAGTTTGATCCGCCGGTCCGTTCGCGGACCGGCAGTTCGACCTGAACGGGGAATATGGAGATACCCCTGTAACGGCTCTGGATCAGGGCTGGCTTGGCATGGGCCTGTTTGACTGGGCTCTTGACAAGTTGCTACAATCGTCTGTCTCAGCAGGCCAAAATTTTGGCCTGCTTTACAATTTCCGCATCCTGGCCGTTTTTTGGCGGCCCCAATCAGAAGAACCTACTGATGGCGACGATCAACCAGCTGGTACGCAAGCCGCGTCAAGCTACCACCTACAAGAGTGCCTCGCCGGCGCTCGACAAGTGCCCGCAGCGCCGTGGCGTCTGCACGCGCGTGTACACCACCACTCCGAAGAAGCCGAACTCGGCTCTGCGCAAGGTTGCAAAGGTTCGCCTGACCAACCAGGAAGAAGTGATTTCCTACATCGGTGGTGAAGGCCACAACCTGCAGGAGCACTCCGTGGTCCTGATCCGCGGCGGTCGCGTCAAGGATCTGCCGGGTGTGCGTTACCACACCGTCCGTGGCTCGCTCGATGCCGCCGGCGTCGCCAAGCGTCGTCAGGCGCGTTCCAAGTACGGCGCAAAGCGTCCGAAGGCCTGAGGAATAAGACATGTCACGTAAAGGTAATACTCCCCAGCGTTCGGTCCTGCCGGATCCGAAGCACAAGAGCGAAACCATTGCCCGCTTCATCAACATGGTCATGTTGAGCGGCAAGAAGTCCGTTGCTGAAAAGATCGTCTATGGCGCCATGGACGTGATCAGCGAAAAGAACCCGAACGCAATCGAGCTGGTGCAGAAGGCACTGGACAACGTTGCTCCGGGCGTGGAAGTGAAGTCGCGTCGCGTCGGTGGTGCCACCTATCAGGTGCCGGTCGAAGTGCGCGCTTCGCGCAAGATGGCCCTGGCCATGCGTTGGCTGATCGACTCGGCGCGTAAGCGCGGCGAGAACACCATGCCGCGCAAGCTGGCTGCTGAACTGCTGGACGCTTCGGAAAACCGTGGCGGCGCCATCAAGAAGCGCGAAGAAACCCACCGTATGGCGGAAGCGAACAAGGCCTTCGCTCACTACCGCTGGTGAGTTGTAGGGGCCTTGGAAACAGGGCCCCTGGCACCCATGTGGTGCTACTTGTAGCGCTTTGAGCGCTGCTTAAATCCGAAGGCCGCCGCAAGGCGGCGTTCGGCCATCCGAATTCCAAGAAATTGAGAGGCTCCCGTGGCCCGCACCACTCCTATCGAGCGTTACCGTAACTTCGGCATCATGGCCCACATCGATGCCGGCAAGACCACCACGTCCGAGCGCATCCTGTTCTACACCGGCAAGAGCCACAAGCTCGGTGAAGTGCACGATGGCGCCGCCACCATGGACTGGATGGAGCAGGAGCAGGAACGTGGCATCACGATCCAGTCCGCTGCTACCACCGCGTTCTGGAAGGGCATGGACAAGTCCCTGCCGGAGCACCGTTTCAACATCATCGACACCCCCGGGCACGTTGACTTCACCATCGAAGTCGAACGCTCCCTGCGCGTGCTCGACGGTGCGGTGTTCGTGCTGTGTGCCGTTGGTGGCGTGCAGCCGCAGTCCGAGACCGTGTGGCGCCAGGCCAACAAGTACCAGGTCCCGCGCATCGCGTTCGTCAACAAGATGGACCGTACCGGTGCCAACTTCCTGAAGGTCCGTGACCAGCTGAAGGCCAAGCTCGGCGCCGTCGCCGTGCCGATGCAGTTGCCGATCGGTGCCGAAGAAGGCTTCAAGGGCGTGGTCGATCTGCTCAAGATGAAGGCCATCCATTGGGATGAGGCTTCGCAGGGCATGAAGTTCGAGTACGGCGAAATCCCGGCTGATCTGCAGGCGGCGGCTGAAGAAGCCCGCACCTTCATGATCGAAACCGCGGCTGAAGCCAGCGAAGAGCTGATGGAAAAGTACCTGGGCGGCGAAGAGCTGGACGAGGCCGAGATCATCAACGCGCTGCGTACCCGTACGCTGGCCGTTGAAATCGTGCCGATGTTCTGCGGTTCGGCGTTCAAGAACAAGGGCGTGCAGGCCATGCTGGACGGCGTGATCCAGCTGCTGCCGTCGCCGGTGGACGTGCCTGACGTGAAGGGCACCGACGTCGACGACGACTCCATCGAGATGACCCGCAAGTCGGACGACAAGGCTCCGTTCTCGTCGCTGGCATTCAAGATCATCACCGATCCGTTCGTTGGCGCGCTGACCTTCTTCCGTGTCTACTCGGGCACCCTGAACGGTGGCGACACCGTGCTGAACTCGGTGAAGAACAAGAAGGAGCGTATCGGCCGCATCCTGCAGATGCACTCGAACAACCGCGAGGAAATCAAGGAAGTTCTGGCTGGTGACATCGCTGCTGCCGTGGGCCTGAAGGACACCACCACCGGTGACACGCTGTGCTCGCTCGAAGCACCGATCGTGCTTGAGCGCATGGTGTTCCCGGAGCCGGTGATCTCGATGGCCGTCGAGCCGAAGACCAAGTCGGACCAGGAAAAGATGGGTCTGGCGCTGGGCCGTCTGGCACAGGAAGATCCGTCGTTCCGCGTCAAGACCGACGAAGAATCCGGCCAGACCATCATCTCCGGCATGGGCGAGCTGCACCTGGACATCATCGTTGACCGCCTCAAGCGCGAGTTCAACGTTGAAGCCAACGTCGGCAAGCCGCAGGTGGCCTACCGCGAAACCATCCAGCAGGCTGACGTCAAGTCGGATTACAAGCACGCCAAGCAGTCCGGTGGTAAGGGTCAGTACGGTCACGTCGTGATCGAGCTGTCGCCGATCACCGCTGAAGACCGTGCCGATCCGAAGCTGGCTGCTGCCATCAAGGATGACTTCCTGTTCATCAACGACATCACCGGCGGCGTGATCCCGAAGGAATTCATTCCTTCCGTGGAAAAGGGCCTGCGCGAAACCATCACCAGCGGTCCGCTGGCTGGCTTCCCGGTGGTGGACGTCAAGGTCAAGCTGGTGTTCGGCTCGTACCATGACGTTGACTCCTCGGAAATGGCGTTCAAGCTCGCCTCGTCGATGGCCTTCAAGCAGGGCTTCGCCAAGGCCAAGCCGGTTCTGCTGGAGCCGATCATGAAGGTCGAAATCGTGACCCCGGAAGACTACCAGGGTGACGTGATGGGCGACGTAAGCCGCCGTCGTGGCGTTCTGCAGGGTTCGGGCACCACCGGTGACGGCTCGGCCAGCATCATCAATGCGATGATCCCGCTGGGCGAAATGTTCGGTTACGCCACCGCGCTGCGTTCGCAGACCCAGGGTCGCGCAACCTTCACGATGGAATTCGACCATTACGAGCCGGCGCCGAACAACATCGCCGAAACCGTCATCAAGAAGGGCTGAGTCTCTGACTCAGCCTCTCCTTCCAAGTTATAGATAATCAAGGAACAACAATGTCCAAGAGCAAGTTCGAGCGCACCAAGCCGCACGTCAACGTCGGCACCATCGGCCACGTCGACCATGGCAAGACCACCCTGACCGCAGCACTGACCAAGATCGGTGCAGAGCGCTTCGGTGGCGAGTTCAAGGATTACTCCTCGATCGACGCCGCGCCGGAAGAAAAGGCACGTGGCATCACGATCTCGACCGCACACGTTGAGTACGAATCCGCTACCCGTCACTACGCCCACGTGGATTGCCCGGGCCATGCTGACTACGTCAAGAACATGATCACCGGTGCTGCCCAGATGGACGGCGCGATCCTGGTCTGTTCGGCTGCTGACGGCCCGATGCCGCAGACCCGCGAGCACATCCTGTTGTCGCGTCAGGTCGGCGTGCCGTACATCGTCGTGTTCCTGAACAAGGCCGACATGGTTGACGATGCCGAGCTGTTGGAACTGGTCGAAATGGAAGTCCGCGAGCTGCTGAGCAAGTACGACTTCCCGGGCGACGACACCCCGATCGTGCACGGTTCGGCTCGTATGGCGCTGGAAGGCGACCAGAGCGACATCGGTGTGCCGGCCATCCTGAAGCTGGTCGATGCACTGGACAGCTGGATCCCGACCCCGGAGCGTGACGTCGACAAGCCGTTCCTGATGCCGGTGGAAGACGTGTTCTCGATCTCGGGCCGCGGCACCGTGGTGACCGGTCGTATCGAGCGCGGCGTGATCAAGGTCGGCGAAGAAATCGAAATCGTCGGTATCCGTCCGGTCCAGAAGACCACCGTCACCGGCGTGGAAATGTTCCGCAAGCTGCTGGACCAGGGTCAGGCAGGTGACAACGCCGGTCTGCTGCTGCGCGGCACCAAGCGTGACGACGTCGAGCGTGGCCAGGTTCTGGCCAAGCCGGGTTCGATCAAGCCGCACACCCAGTTCGAAGCCGAAGTGTACGTCCTGTCGAAGGACGAGGGCGGCCGTCACACCCCGTTCTTCAAGGGCTACCGTCCGCAGTTCTACTTCCGTACCACCGACATCACCGGTGCGGTTGAGCTGCCGGAAGGCGTCGAGATGGTGATGCCGGGCGACAACGTGAAGATGGTTGTCACCCTGATCAACCCGGTGGCAATGGACGAAGGCCTGCGCTTCGCAATCCGCGAAGGTGGTCGTACCGTCGGCGCCGGCGTGGTCGCAAAGATCGTTGCCTGATAACGCTGCGCTTCCTCGCGAAGCAATGTGTTGAAAGAAGGGCGGCCTCCGGGCCGCCCTTTTTTTGTGTGTCAGGTGGGCGGGGTGGGGTGGGCCGGGGTTTCGTGTGGCGTGAGTGTTTGACGCTTGTGGTTTGAAGAGCCTGGCGCTTGAGGGGCTGGGAGGTTTTGGCGCCAAAAGCTTCAAGTGTCATGAGCTTTGACGGCTCACGGCTTCAATTGGCTGAGGAAGCCAGAGGCTGGGAGTCAAGGGCCAAAAGCTAAAGTCAACGGCTTGCCCTCACCCCAACCCCTCTCCCGCGTGCGGGAGAGGGGCCAGGATTGCGTGCGCTCGCGGTGCACTCGCGGCCGACGCATTGCGGGTAGCTCTCCCGGCGGGAGAGGGGCTGGATTGCGTGCGCTCGCGGTGCACTCGCGGCCGATGCATTGCGGGTAGCTCTCCCGGCGGGAGAGGGGGCAGGATTGCGTGCGCTCGTAGTGCACTCGCGGCCGACGCATTGCGAGCCCCTCTCCCGTTTACGGGAGAGGGGTTGGGGTGAGGGCGGCTTTTTGCGGAAAGTCCGGGTGATCTGAATAGGCTGAGACTGCAGTCCGGATGGATTTGTACTTCCGCTTCGCCCGCGTGGATAATGCTGCTCCCCGAGGGAAACGGCTGGGCGGGCGTATTCACATCCGAGCCTGTTCAGGGTTTGCCTGACTCCGGTCGGCACAAGTGCCGGGCTTGGGTGGGGTAGGGCGCTCGACGCAGTACCGTTAGTCCTGTTGCCCGGCCTTCTCACTGCCGCACCTGCCTCTGGCCATTCATCCCGCAGTTAGCCGGGGCATCCGTATCTGCGCACATCGGCGGTGTGGTTGCCAGGGGCGGAGCGCGCTTATACGCGGCAAACCCCGCAAATCCTGCTGTTTCCTGAAGCACCCCATACCTCGGCAGAGGGGTGAGTTGCAATAGGAAAAGAATACTGACAGAATGCACGACCACTCGCGGAAGTGCCCGTTTACGGGAATTCCGCAACCAGCGAAAAGAGGGGCAGGACGCACCTCGTATTCGCCAGACAAGGACAGGTCGCATGGGAGGCACTCCGTTCAACGGGGTGTTTTTTGTGCGTTTGAACATGTCTGGGGCGGGCCGGGAAACCGGGCCGCCCTGCTGTTATGAAAGGATTCGCGCGACGGGCAGTGCTTCGGCGCTAAACGTCGTTTTCATGGGGTTCGGCACACTCAGGGGCCGGACCTGTCGCTCTTTAGACCCATAGGAATACCGTCATGGCGGACCAAAAGATCCGAATTCGGTTGAAGGCGTTTGATCATCGTTTGATCGACCGTTCGGCCAGCGAGATCGTTGAAACGGCAAAGCGGACCGGCGCGCAAGTGCGTGGCCCGATCCCCCTGCCCACCAAGATCGAGCGTTACACCATCCTCGTCTCCCCGCACGTCGACAAGGACGCGCGTGACCAGTACGAGACCCGCACGCACAAGCGCGTGCTCGATATCGTCGACCCCAACGACAAGACCGTGGACGCGCTGATGAAGCTCGAACTGGCTGCCGGCGTCGACGTTCAGATCAAGCTGACCTGAGGACTACGACCATGACGAAGAAATATTCGTTGGGCTTCGTGGGCCGCAAGGCTGGCATGAGCCGCGTTTTCACCGAAGATGGCCAGTCCATCCCGGTGACCCTGATTGAAGCAACCCCGAACCGCATCGCGCAGATCAAGACCGTCGAAACCGACGGCTACAGCGCCGTGCAGGTGACCGTCGGCGCTCGTCGCGCTGCGCTGGTCAACAAGCCGGAAGCCGGTCACTTCGCCAAGGCGAAGGTCGAAGCCGGTCGTGGCCTGTGGGAATTCCGCGTTGAAGACGCACAGATCGGCGATTTCGCCGTCGGTGGCGAAATCAAGGCAGACATCTTTGAAGTCGGCCAGACGGTTGACGTCCAGGGCGTCACCAAGGGTAAGGGCTTCCAGGGCACCATCAAGCGCTACAACTTCCGTATGGGCGATGCAACCCACGGTAACTCGCTGTCGCATCGCGCGCCGGGTTCCTTGGGCCAGCGCCAGACCCCGGGTCGCGTTTTCCCGGGCAAGAAGATGTCCGGCCACATGGGTTCGGTGCAGCAGAGCACGCAGAATCTGGAAGTGGTCAAGGTCGATGTCGAGCGTGGTCTGATTGCCATCCGCGGCGCCGTGCCTGGCGCAGCCGGTGGTGACGTGATCGTGCGTCCGGCTAGCAAGGCATAAGGAGAGATGACGATGGAACTCGTTATCACGGGTAGCAACAACAAGGTCTCGGTCTCCGAAGCCGTGTTCGGTCGCGATTTCAGCGAAGATCTGGTTCACCAGGTCGTCGTTGCTTACCGCAACGCCGCACGTTCGGGCACCAAGGCACAGAAGACGCGTTCTGAAGTGGCTGGTACCACCAAGAAGTCGAAGAAGCAGAAGGGTGGTGGCGCTCGTCACGGTGCCCTGACCGCTCCGATCTTCGTCGGCGGTGGTGTCACCTTCGCGGCCAAGCCGCGTAGCTTCGAACAGAAGGTCAATCGCAAGCAGTATCGCGCCGCCATGTGCGCCATCCTGTCCGAGCTGAACCGCCAGGGTCGCCTGACCATCGTTGAGTCGTTCGATGTCGAAGCGACCAGCACCAAGGCCCTGACCACCAAGCTGGCTGGCCTGGAAGTGGGCAAGCGTCCGCTGATCGTCACCGAAGAAGCTTCCGAGCACCTGTACCTGTCCGCTCGCAACCTGCCGTATGTGCAGGTGCGTGACGTGCAGGGCCTGGACCCGGTTTCGCTGGTCGGTGCCGACACGGTCGTCATCACCGCTGACGCGGTCAAGAAGGTCGAGGAGTGGCTGGCATGAGCGCCAACGAAAAAATCTTCAGCGTGCTGCGTGCACCGCGAGTCTCTGAAAAGACCGCGCGCCTGCAGGAAATCTCCAACCAATACGTCTTCGAAGTTTCGAACGAAGCCACCAAGGCCGATGTAAAGGCCGCGGTTGAGCAGCTGTTCGACGTCAAGGTCGAGTCGGTCAACGTGCTGAACGTGAAGGGCAAGAACAAGTCCTTCCGTAACCGTGCAGGCCGCCGCGGCGATTGGCGCAAGGCGTATGTGCGTCTCGCCGATGGCCAGTCCATCGATGTAACGGCCAAGGCCTGAGGTACATCCCATGCCATTGATGAAATTCAAACCCACTTCTCCCGGCCGTCGTTCGGCCGTGCGCGTGGTCACTCCTGATCTGCACAAAGGCGCGCCGCATGCTGCGTTGCTGGAGCCGCAGAGCAAGTCCGGCGGTCGTAACCACCACGGCCGCATCACTACCCGTCACGTGGGTGGTGGTCACAAGCAGCACTACCGTCTGATCGACTTCAAGCGCAACAAGGAAGGCATTCCGGCACGCGTGGAACGTATCGAATACGATCCGAACCGCACTGCCCATATCGCCCTGCTGTGCTACGTCGACGGCGAGCGTCGCTACATCATCGCCCCGAAGGGCCTGAAGGCTGGTGACCAGGTCATCTCGGGCGCTCACGCCCCGATCAAGACCGGCAACACCCTGCCGCTGCGCAACATC
The DNA here is from genome assembly GCF_056854515.1 of Stenotrophomonas sp. STEN063. NCBI lineage: Bacteria > Pseudomonadati > Pseudomonadota > Gammaproteobacteria > Lysobacterales > Lysobacteraceae > Stenotrophomonas > Stenotrophomonas sp. STEN063. The sequence goes on along the minus strand of NZ_JBXFWF010000023.1, from coordinate 14,176 downwards.
CCGGTCGGTACCACCGTCCACGGGATCGAGCTGAAGCCGGGCAAGGGCGCTCAGATCGCTCGTGCTGCTGGTGCAGGCGTGCAGCTGGTCGCTCGTGAAGGCATCTACGCCACCCTGCGCCTGCGCTCGGGTGAAATGCGTAAGGTGCCGGTCGAATGCCGCGCCACCATCGGTGAAGTCGGTAACGATGAGCACAACCTGGAAAAGCTGGGCAAGGCTGGCGCCAAGCGCTGGCGCGGTGTCAAGCCGACCGTCCGCGGTGCGGCCATGAACCCGGTTGATCACCCGCACGGTGGTGGTGAAGCCAAGGCCGGCCAGGGTAATCCGCATCCGGTCACCCCGTGGGGCGTTCCGACCAAGGGTTACAAGACGCGCCATAACAAGCGCACTCAGCAGTTCATCGTCCGCGATCGTAGGGGCTAATCGACCATGGCACGTTCACTCAAGAAGGGCCCGTTCGTCGATCACCACCTCGTCAAGAAGGTGGAGGCCGCTGCGGGCAGCAAGAAGCCGATCAAAACCTGGTCGCGCCGTTCGATGATCCTGCCGGAAATGGTAGGCGTCACCATCGCCGTTCATAACGGCAAGAACCACGTTCCAGTGCTCGTCAACGAGAACATGGTCGGCCACAAGCTCGGCGAATTTGCCGTCACCCGGACCTTCAAGGGTCACGGTGGCGACAAGAAGTCGGGCAAGTAAGGAGAGATGACAATGGAAGCGAAAGCAATCCTGCGCTCCGCGCGCATCTCTGCGCAGAAGGCTCGTCTGGTCGCTGACCAGGTGCGCGGTCTGCCGGCCGAGCGTGCGGTCAACCTGCTGAAGTTTTCGGATAAGAAGGCTGCCCACCTGATCAAGAAGGTGGTGGAGTCGGCTATCGCAAATGCCGAAAACAACCAGGGCGCTGACGTCGACGAGCTGAAGGTCAAGACCATCATGGTTGATGAAGGTCCGACCCTGAAGCGTTTCATGGCGCGGGCGAAAGGCCGCGGTACCCGCATCCTCAAGCGCACCAGCCACATCACTGTGGTTGTGGGCGCCGGCAAGTAAGCGGAAAGGATAAAGACCATGGGTCATAAAGTTCATCCGGTTGGTATCCGCCTCGGTATTTCCAAGGACTGGAACTCCAAGTGGTACGCCAACAAGGCCGAGTTTGCTGGTTACCTGGCAGCCGACCTGAAAGTTCGCGAGATGCTGCGCAAGAAGCTTGCTCAGGCTGGTATCTCCAAGATCCTCATCGAGCGTCCGGCAAAGACGGCTCGCGTGACGATCCACACCGCCCGTCCGGGCGTGGTGATCGGCAAGCGTGGTGAGGACATCGAAAAGCTGCGTAAGGAAGTGAGCGAAATGATGGGCGTCCCGGCGCACATCAACGTCACCGAAGTGCGCAAGCCGGAGTTGGACGCACAGCTGGTTGCCGAGTCGATCGCGCAGCAGCTGGAGCGCCGCATCATGTTCCGCCGCGCAATGAAGCGCTCGGTCGGCAACGCGATGCGCCTGGGTGCCCTGGGCATCAAGGTCAACGTCGGCGGCCGCTTGAACGGCGCTGAAATCGCCCGTTCGGAGTGGTACCGCGAAGGCCGCGTGCCGTTGCACACCCTGCGTGCGGATATCGACTACGGTTTCGCTGAAGCCAGCACCACCTACGGCATCATCGGCATCAAGGTCTGGATCTACAAGGGTGAAGTCTTTGATTTCTCCCAGGTTGGCCAGGAAAAGCAGGACGACAGCCCGCGCAACGATCGTAACGATCGCGGCGACCGCGGTGACCGTCCGTCGCGCCCGGCTCGTGAAGCGAGGTAACGGCAATGTTGCAACCCAAGCGAACCAAATACCGCAAGATGTTCAAGGGCCGCAATGACGGCCTGAGCTGGAGCGCCAACGCCGTCAGCTTCGGCGAGTTCGGCCTGAAGGCTACTGCCCACGGTCAGCTGACCGCGCGTCAGATCGAAGCGGCCCGCCGCTCGATCAGCCGCTACGTCAAGCGCGGTGGCAAGATGTGGATCCGTGTGTTCCCCGACAAGCCGATCACCAAGAAGCCCATCGAAGTCCGAATGGGTGCTGGTAAGGGTGGCGTGGAATACTGGGTCGCCCAGATCCAGCCGGGCCGCATGATTTATGAAGTCGAGGGTGTGACCGAGGAAGTGGCACGCGAGGCGTTCCGCCTGGCCGCTGCCAAGCTCTCGGTGACCACCACTTTCGTAACCCGGACGGTGCGCTGATGGACATCAAACAACTCCGCGAGAAGTCGGCTGACGAACTCAAGGCCCACCTGACCGACCTGCGTAAGGAGCAGTTCTCGCTCCGTATGCAGCAGGTCACCGGCCAGCTGCCGAAGACCCACGAAACCCGCCGGGTGCGTCGCGAGATTGCTCGCGTCAAGCACCTGATCGGCAGCACGAAGTAAGGATGGCTGCGATGAGCGAAAATACTGAAAAGAAGACGCTGCGCACGGTCGAAGGCCGTGTCGTCAGCAACAAGATGGACAAGACGGTCACCGTGTTGGTGGAGCGCCAGGTCAAGCACCCGTTGTACGGCAAGTACATCAAGCGCTCGACCAAGCTGCACGCACACGACGCCGACAACGCCTGCAATGAAGGCGATGTCGTGCGCGTGACCGAGATTGCTCCGATGTCCAAGACCAAGAACTGGCGTGTGGTGGAAGTCATCACGCGTGCGGCTGAATAAGGAGATCTGACTCATGATCCAGATGCAGAGCTACCTTGATGCTGCGGACAATTCCGGTGCCAAGGAACTGATGTGCATCAAGGTGCTTGGTGGTTCCAAGCGCCGTTATGCCCACATCGGCGACATCATCAAGGTCACCGTGAAGGACGCAATCCCGCGCGGCAAAGTCAAGAAGGGTGAAGTGTATGACGCCGTCGTGGTGCGTACCCGCAAGGGTGTGCGTCGCGCCGATGGCTCGCTGATCCGTTTCGACGGCAACGCTGCGGTCCTGCTCAACAACAAGCAAGAGCCGATCGGCACCCGCATCTTCGGACCGGTGACCCGTGAACTTCGTTCCGAGAAGTTCATGAAGATCGTCTCGCTCGCTCCCGAAGTTCTGTGAGCGCCAGGAGATAGTCATGGCTAACCGTATCAAGAAGGGCGACCAGGTCGTCGTCAACACCGGCAAGGACAAGGGCAAGCAGGGCGAAGTCGTCCGCGTCGACGGCGATCGTGTGATCGTCGCCAACGTGAACATCGTCAAGCGCCACACCAAGCCGAACCCGCAGGCAGGCGTTGCCGGCGGCGTGGTCGAGCGTGAAGCGTCGATCCATATCTCCAACGTGAATGTGCTGAACCCGGCTTCGGGCAAGGGCGAGCGCGTTGGCTTCAAGGTGCTGGAGGATGGACGCAAACTGCGTGTGTTCCGCTCCAGCGGTGAGGCGCTCGACGCCTAAGGACTGACCGATGAATTCACGTCTCGAAAAGTTTTACAAGGAAGAAGTGGTACCGGCGCTGACCAAGCAGTTCGGTTACACCAATCCGATGGAAGTGCCGCGCCTGGTCAAGGTCACCCTGAACATGGGTGTGGGCGAAGCTGCGACCAACAAGAAGGTTCTTGAGAACGCCGTTGCCGACATGACCAAGATCACCGGCCAGAAGCCGGTGGTCACCAAGTCGCGCGTCTCGGTGGCTTCGTTCAAGATCCGTGATGGTTGGCCGATCGGCTGCAAGGTCACGCTGCGTCGTGACACCATGTTTGAGTTCCTGGATCGCCTGATCAACATCTCGCTGCCGCGCGTGCGTGACTTCCGCGGCGTGTCGGGTCGTTCGTTCGACGGTCGTGGCAACTACAACATGGGTGTGAAGGAACAGATCATCTTCCCGGAAATCGACTTCGACGCCGTCGACGCGATCCGCGGTATGGATATCGCCATCACCACCACCGCCAAGACCGACGCGGAAGCGAAGGCGCTGCTCGCAGCGTTCAAGTTCCCGTTCCGTAACTGATTCGTCGAGGATACAGAAATGGCAAAGACCTCAATGGTCAACCGCGACATCAAGCGGAAGAAGCTGGCTCTGAAGTACGCCGACAAGCGTGCTGCTCTGAAGAAGATCGTGTCCTCCGTGGACGCGAGCTACGAAGAGAAGATCGAGGCTGCAACCAAGTTGTCGAAGCTGCCGCGCGATTCGTCGCCGAGCCGCCACCGCAACCGTTGCGAACTGTCGGGTCGTCCGCGTGGCGTGTACAGCAAGTTCGGCCTCGGCCGCAACAAGCTGCGCGAAGCCACCATGCGTGGTGACGTGCCGGGCCTTCGCAAGGCAAGCTGGTAGCAACAACCCGCTGGGCGGACCGAAAGGCCCGCCCAGCAGGGCTTTCGGGTCAATCTGAAGGCAAAACAAAAAGTCCGACGCAAGTCGGGCTTTTTGTCGTATAATCCCGCTTCTTGCCTGCCCGAAATGGCGGCAGGTGCGTCAAGGGCCCTGGCCCATCCCAGGAAAACACGAGATTTTCGCGAAAGCGGATATCGGTGCACTCAAAGGTATCTACATGAGCATGACTGATCCCATCGCCGACCTGCTGGTCCGCATCAAGAATGCGGCAGCGGTTGGCAAGCAGACGGTGAAAGCCCCGTCGTCCAAGGTCAAGGTGGCCATTGCCCAGGTCCTGAAGGACGAGGGTTACATCGCCGACCTGCGCGTCAACAACATCGAGAACAACAAGGCCGAACTCGAAATCGTCCTGAAGTACTTCGAAGGCAAGCCGGTCATCGCGACCCTGAAGCGCTTCTCGCGTTCGGGTCTGCGCCAGTACCGTGGCAAGTCTGAACTGCCGAAGGTCCTGAACGGCCTGGGCGTCGCCATCATTTCCACCTCCAAGGGCATCATGACTGATGCGCAGGCGCGCCAGTTGGGCGTCGGCGGCGAAGTCCTGTGCTTCGTGGCCTAAGGGAAGGAGTCCACTATGTCCCGCGTAGCCAAGAAGCCGATCAACCTGCCCAAGGGCGTTGAACTGACCATCCAGCCGGAAGTTGTGAGCGTGAAGGGCCCGAAGGGCACCCTGTCGCTGAACAAGACCGCTGGCGTAGAAATCACTCTCGACAACGGCGTTGCCACGCTGAGCCCGAAGGACATTTCCTTCGACGCGCTGGCCGGCACCGTGCGTGCGATCCTGGCCAACATGGTGCAGGGCGTGTCCGAAGGCTTCGAGCGCAAGCTTGAGCTGGTCGGCGTGGGTTACCGCGCTGCCATGCAGGGCAAGGACCTGAACCTGTCGCTGGGCTTCTCCCACCCTGTCGTGTTCGTGGCGCCGGAAGGCATCACCCTGTCGACCCCGACGCAGACGGAAATCGTCGTGCAGGGCGTGGACAAGCAGGTTGTCGGTGAAGTCGCCGCCAAGATCCGTGGTTACCGTCCGCCGGAGCCCTATAAGGGCAAGGGTGTGAAGTACGCCGGTGAAGTCATCATTCGCAAGGAAGCCAAGAAGGCCTAATTCTTAGGTTTTCAGCTTTCGAGGATAAAGAACATGAACAAGAACATCGCCCGTCTGCGTCGCGCCAAGTCGACCCGTTCGCACATCCGTACCCTGGGCGTTGCACGTCTGTCGGTGCTGCGCACCGGTCAGCACCTGTACGCACAGGTCTTCACCGCCGACGGCTCCAAGGTGCTGGCTGCTGCCAACACCGCACAGGCCGAAGTCAAGGAAGGCCTGAAGAGCGGCAAGAACATCGACGCTGCCACCAAGGTTGGCAAGTTGATCGCCGAGCGCGCCAAGGCTGCTGGTATCGAGAAGGTCGCTTTCGACCGCTCGGGCTACCGCTACCACGGTCGCATCAAGGCGCTTGCTGATGCTGCCCGCGAAGGCGGCCTGCAGTTCTAAGCAATACAGGAAAGGGGCCTCTGGCCCCTTTCCGCCTGCCTGCCGGTACGGGTTTGTACCGGGCGCCATTCGTTCTTCTGCAGCGTCTGGCGATTCACTGCTTCACTACACAACCATAAGCGGCATCGAGCCGTACATACCCAATCAATCAAGGAATCGAAATGGCAGAAGAGCGTCAGCAGCGGGGTCGCGATCGCGACCGTAACCGCGAAGAGAAAATCGACGACGGCATGATCGAGAAGCTGGTCGCGGTCAACCGCGTCAGCAAGACCGTCAAGGGTGGCCGTCAGTTCACCTTCACCGCACTGACCGTGGTCGGTGATGGCGAAGGCAAGGTCGGCTTCGGTTATGGCAAGGCACGCGAAGTGCCGGTCGCCATCCAGAAGTCGATGGAACAGGCCCGCAAGAACCAGGTCAGCGTTGATCTGAACAACGGCACGTTGTGGCACACCATCAAGGATGGTCACGGCGCAGCTCGCGTGTTCATGCAGCCGGCTTCGGAAGGTACCGGCGTCATTGCCGGCGGTGCCATGCGCGCCGTGCTGGAAGCCGTTGGCGTGAAGAACGTCCTGGCCAAGGCAACCGGTTCGCGTAACCCGATCAACCTGGTCCGCGCCACCCTGAAGGGTCTGGCCGGTGCACAGTCCCCGGCTCGTATTGCTGCCAAGCGCGGCAAGAAGTTGGAGGATCTGAACCATGGCTAATGAAACCGTCAAGACTGTAAAGGTGCGCCTGGTGCGCGGCCTGCGTGGCACCCAGTCGCGTCACCGCCTGTCGGTGCGTGCCCTGGGCCTGAACAAGCTCAATGATGTGCGTGAACTGAAAGACAGCCCGCAGGTTCGCGGTCTGATCAACAAGGTTCAGTACCTCGTCCAGGTTGAGGAGTAATCGACCATGACTATGCGTCTCAATGAACTGAGCCCGGCACCGGGCGCCCGTACCGAGCGTACCCGCGTCGGTCGCGGCATCGGCTCCGGCCTGGGCAAGACCTGCGGCCGCGGCCACAAGGGTTCGTTCGCTCGCAAGGGCGGCGGCAAGATCAAGGCTGGCTTCGAAGGCGGCCAGACCCCGATGCAGCGTCGTCTGCCGAAGATCGGCTTCTTCTCGCACAAGGCCAAGGACACCGCAGAAGTGCTGTCCTACCACCTTGACCGCCTGGAAGCTGGTGAGATCGACCTGGCCGCACTGCGTGCAGCCAAGCTGATCCCGTCGACCGCGAAGAAGGCCAAGGTCGTCTTCAAGGGCGAGCTGAGCAAGGCATTCACCCTGAAGGGTATTGCTGCTACTGCCGGCGCCAAGGCCGCGATTGAAGCTGCCGGCGGCAGCGTACAGGAGTAACTGGAACATGGCGCAAGCTGGCATCGGTAACCTCGCGGCAGGGGCGGGCAAGTTCACTGAACTTCGCCAACGCCTTCTGTTCGTACTTGGGGCATTGCTCGTCTATCGCATCGGCTGTTATGTGCCGGTGCCGGGCGTCAATCCCGAGGCCATGCTTGCGCTGATGCAGGCGCAGGGCGGCGGCATCGTGGACATGTTCAACATGTTCTCGGGCGGCGCCCTGCACCGTTTCAGTATCTTCGCGTTGAACGTGATGCCGTATATCTCGGCATCCATCGTGATGCAGCTGGCGGTCCACATCTTCCCGGCCCTGAAGGCCATGCAGAAGGAAGGTGAGTCGGGTCGTCGCAAGATCACCCAGTATTCGCGCATTGGCGCGGTGCTCCTGGCGGTAGTGCAGGGCGGCAGTATCGCGCTGGCACTGCAGAACCAGGTGTCGCCGGGCGGTGCACCGGTGGTGTACGCCCCGGGCATGGGCTTCGTGTTGACCGCGATCATCGCGCTCACTGCAGGCACCATCTTCCTGATGTGGGTAGGTGAGCAGGTGACGGAGCGCGGCATCGGCAACGGTGTGTCGCTGATCATCTTCGCAGGCATCGTGGCTGGCTTGCCGGCTGCCGTGATCCACACCGTCGAAGCCTACCGTGACGGCAACATGAGCTTCATCTCGTTGCTGATCATCGTGCTGGTGGTGCTGGCTTTCACCTACTTCGTGGTGTTCGTGGAGCGCGGTCAGCGTCGTATCACGGTCAATTACGCCCGCCGTCAGGGTGGCCGTAATGCCTATATGAACCAGACCTCGTTCCTGCCGCTGAAGCTCAACATGGCAGGCGTGATCCCGGCGATCTTCGCCTCCAGCATCCTTGCCTTCCCGGCAACGCTGGCGATGTGGTCCGGCCAGGCCAGCTCGGCCACGTGGCTGCAGAAGGTGGCCAACGCGCTGGGTCCGGGCGAGCCGCTGCACATGATCGTGTTTGCTGCGCTGATCACCGGTTTTGCGTTCTTCTACACCGCGTTGGTGTTCAACTCGCAGGAAACCGCTGACAACCTGAAGAAGTCGGGCGCGCTGATCCCGGGTATCCGTCCGGGCAAGGCCACCGCCGATTACATCGATGCCGTGCTGACCCGTCTGACGGCTGCTGGCTCGCTGTACCTGGTGATCGTCTGCCTGCTGCCGGAAATCATGCGTACCCAGCTCAACGCCTCCTTCTACTTCGGCGGCACCTCGCTGCTGATCGTGGTGGTGGTGGTGATGGACTTCATCGCACAGGTCCAGGCGCATCTGATGTCGCACCAGTACGAGAGCCTGTTGAAGAAGGCCAACCTGAAGGGCGGCAACCGCGGTGGTTTTGCACGCGGCTGATTCACCGGTTATACTTTCCGCTTCATAGCGAGAAACCCGCTCCGGTTCCCGGGGCGGTTTTCCAAACAGAAGGGCGGCCCCTGCAGCGGTTTCGGGTGGGGGTGTGATGTGGTTGTTCCGCGCGGGAGTAGCGCGGGCGGCTCGGAGACTTCTCTCCTTGCCAGGCACATCCGGCGCCGGAGCATGGGCACACTCCCCACGCCGGGCTTGTGGAACTGTATGTTCCACGGGCTTCCAAGCAAACCGAAGCCTTGTTAGTATCGCTAGTTCACATTTTTGATCCATCCTGCCGGATTGGCGCGCCTCATGGTGCGTATTCGGCCATCACTCAGCTGGAGAACCGCGTCATGGCGCGTATTGCAGGCGTCAACCTGCCAGCCCAGAAGCATGTCTGGGTCGGGTTGCAAAGCATTTACGGCATCGGCCGTACCCGTTCGAAGAAGGTCTGCGAAGTTGCAGGCGTTGCTTCGACCACCAAAATCCGCGATCTGTCGGAACCGGAAATCGATCGTCTGCGCCTGGAAGTAGGCAAGTACATCGTTGAAGGCGATCTGCGTCGCGAAATCGGCATTGCCATCAAGCGCCTGATGGACCTGGGCTGCTATCGCGGCCTGCGTCACCGTCGTGGTCTCCCGCTGCGTGGTCAGCGCACCAAGACCAATGCACGTACCCGTAAGGGTCCGCGCAAGGCTCTGAAGAAGTAAGGGACCTAGATAATGGCTAAGCCCGCTGCTGCAAAAACCAAGAAGAAGATCAAGCGCGTCATCACTGATGGCGTTGCCCACGTCCACGCTTCGTTCAACAACACCATCGTGACCATCACCGACCGTCAGGGCAATGCACTGTCCTGGGCGACCTCCGGTGGCGCTGGCTTCCGTGGTTCGCGTAAGTCGACTCCGTTCGCCGCTCAGGTTGCCGCCGAAAAGGCTGGCAAGGCTGCGCTGGATTACGGCCTGAAGTCGCTGGAAGTCCGCATCAAGGGTCCGGGTCCGGGCCGTGAGTCGGCCGTACGTTCGTTGAACAACGTCGGCTACAAGATCACCAACATCATCGACGTGACGCCAATCCCGCACAACGGGTGCCGTCCGCCGAAGAAGCGTCGCGTCTAAAGGAGCGATAAGAAATGGCTCGTTATATCGGTCCTACCTGTAAGCTCGCCCGCCGCGAAGGCGCCGACCTCTCCCTGAAGAGCCCGGCCCGCGCGTTGGATTCCAAGTGCAAGCTGGAGCAGAAGCCCGGCCAGCACGGCGCCACTGCCCGTAAGGGCAAGCTGTCCGACTACGCTACCCAGCTGCGCGAAAAGCAGAAGGTCAAGCGTATCTACGGTCTGCTGGAGCGTCAGTTCCGCAACTACTACAAGAAGGCCTCGACCAAGAAGGGCAACACCGGCGAGAACCTGCTGCAGTTGTTGGAAACCCGTCTGGACAACGTCGTCTACCGCATGGGCTTCGCAGTGACCCGTCCGGCTGCCCGTCAGCTGGTCTCGCACCGCGGTGTCACGGTCAACGGCAAGTCGGTGAACCTGGCTTCGTACCAGGTCAAGGCCGGCGACGCGATTGCGCTGTCCGAGAAGGCTGCCAAGCAGCTGCGCGTCCAGGAAGCCCTGGTCGTTGCCGAGCAGCACGACCTCAGCCCGTCGTGGGTCGAAGTCGATTCGAAGAAGTTCAGCGGCGTCTTCAAGGCTGTGCCGGATCGTGCGGACCTGCCTGCGGATATCAACGAAGCGCTGATCGTCGAGTTGTATTCGAAGTAATTCACAATGGAGAACCTCCGGGTTGCACCGGAGGTTCGCAGGAGAACCCGCAACATGACGGTTACCGCAAACCAGGTTCTGCGTCCTCGCGGTCCGCAGATCGAACGCCTTACCGAGACCCGCGCCAAGGTCGTGATCGAGCCTTTGGAGCGTGGTTACGGGCATACGCTGGGCAACGCCCTGCGTCGCGTGCTGCTGTCGTCCATCCCGGGCTTCGCCATTACCGAAGTCGAGATCGACGGCGTGTTGCACGAGTACACCACTTTGGAAGGCCTGCAGGAAGACGTGCTTGACGTCCTGCTGAACCTGAAGGACGTGGCGATCCGTATGCACACCGGCGACAGCGCCACTGTTTCCCTGTCCAAGCAGGGTCCGGGTGTTGTCACCGCTGCCGACATCAAGGTTGACCACAACGTCGAAGTGATCAACGGCGACCATGTGATCTGCAACCTGACCAAGGACACTGCGATCAACATGCGTCTGAAGGTCGAGCGTGGCTTCGGCTACCAGCCGGCTGCCGCACGTCGTCGTCCGGACGAAGAATCGCGTGCGATTGGTCGTCTGGTGTTGGACGCTTCGTTCTCGCCGGTCCGCCGCGTCGCTTATGCGGTGGAAGCCGCTCGCGTCGAACAGCGTACCGACTTGGACAAGCTGGTCATTGATATCGAAACCAACGGCACGATCGATGCCGAGGAAGCTGTCCGCACCGCGGCCGACATCCTCAGCGATCAGCTGTCGGTGTTCGGTGATTTCACCCACCGCGACCGTGGTGCAGCCAAGCCGGCCAACAACGGCGTGGATCCGGTGCTGCTGCGCCCGATCGACGACCTGGAACTGACCGTGCGTTCGGCCAACTGCCTCAAGGCTGAGAGCATCTACTACATCGGCGATCTGATCCAGAAGACCGAAGTCGAGCTGCTCAAGACCCCGAACCTCGGCAAGAAGTCGCTGACCGAGATCAAGGAAGTGCTGGCCCAGCGCGGTCTGTCGCTTGGCATGAAGCTGGAGAACTGGCCGCCGGCCGGTGTCGCCGCTCACGGCATGCTCGGCTGATAAGCAATACCTGTTCCCCCGCATGGGTGACCATGCGGGGGAATATTGTTTCAGCAGTACCCGCATTGACGGTTAAACAACGCCGCAATGCCGGTCGTCCAGGACGGGTGACCAGGACCATCCGCAGTCCACTTTCAACGCCAGGATGGCGACAACGATGTCCAACGTCTCACCATTAACCAAGGAATAAACCCATGCGTCACATGAAGTCGGGCCGCAAGTTCAACCGCACCAGCGCCCACCGCGAAGCAATGTTCAAGAACATGGCTGCGTCGCTGTTCAAGCACCAGCTGATCAAGACCACCCTGCCGAAGGCCAAGGAACTGCGCCGCGTTGCCGAGCCGCTGATCACCCTGGCCAAGGTTGATTCGGTTGCCAACCGTCGTCTGGCGTTCGCCCGCCTGCGTGACAAGGAAGCCGTTGGCGTCCTGTTCACCGTGCTGGGCCCGCGCTACGCCAACCGTCCGGGCGGCTACCTGCGCCTGCTGAAGTGCGGTTTCCGCGCTGGCGACAACGCTCCGATGGCTTACGTTGAACTGGTTGACCGTCCGGTCGCCGTTGCGGAAGAAGTCGGCGAGTAATCGCACGCTTCCGTCCATCGACGGATGCAGAAGAAGCCCGGCCTAGGCCGGGCTTTTTTGTTCATGTGGTTACGGTTGCCATCACTGCTGATCGCGCGCGGATGGCCTGTTACTCTTGTTGCATTGTTCACTCCGGAAAGTTGCGATGAACCCTTTGCGTTGGAGTTTCCGCGCGCAGTGCCTGCTGGGCTTGCTGACCTGTGCTGGCCTGCTCGCATTTGCGATCTACATGCAGATCCAGATGGGGCTGGAGCCATGCCCGCTGTGCATCTACCAGCGCATCGCGTTCGCCGCCGTCGGCGTGCTGTTCCTGTTTGGTGCCATGCACGGCCCTGCCAGCCGCGGTGGACGCGCCGGTTACGGCGTGTTGACGCTGCTGGCGGCGCTGGTCGGCGCTGGTATTGCCGGGCGCCATGTCTATGTGCAATTGCTGCCGAAGGACCTGGGCAGCAGCTGTGGCCCGCCGCTGAGCTTCCTGGCCGAGACCATGGGGCCGTTCGAGGTGTTCCGTACCGTGCTGACCGGCACCGGTGACTGCGGCAACATCGATTGGACCTTCCTTGGCCTGAGCATGCCGATGTGGAGCCTGGTGTGGTTTGTGCTGCTCGCCGGCTGGGCGCTGTACGTCGGCCTGCGCACCCGTAAAAAACGATTGATCTGACTCTTTGAACTCGACAACTGGTATCTGCATGAACGCTTTCTCTTCCCCGTCATCCGTCGCCACCGCCAGCAGCTGGGCGCCGGACAGCTGGCGAGGCAGGCCCGCGCTGCAGATGCCGACGTACCCCGATCCGCAGGCGCTGGAGGCCGCGTTGAGCGAACTGCGGCAACTGCCGCCGCTGGTGACCTCATGGGAGATCTTCGCGCTCAAGCAGCAGCTGGCCGAGGCACAGGAGGGCAAGCGTTTCCTGCTGCAGGGCGGTGACTGCGCCGAGAACTTCGTCGACTGCGAATCGGGCACGATCTCCAACCGGCTCAAGGTGCTGCTGCAGATGAGCCTGGTGATGGTGCATGGCCTGCGCATGCCGGTTATCCGCGTTGGCCGCTTTGCCGGCCAGTACGCCAAGCCGCGCTCGGCCGATACCGAAACCCGCGACGGGGTGACCTTGCCCAGCTACCGTGGCGACGTGATCAATGCGCCTGGGTTCACCGAGGCCGCGCGCGTTCCCGACCCGCAGCGGATGATCACCGCGCATTCGCGCTCGGCGCTGACGATGAACTTCGTGCGTGCGCTGATCGATGGCGGCTTCGCCGACCTGCATCACCCCGAGTACTGGAACCTGGCGTGGATGCGCTGCTCGCCGCTGGCCGAGGAGTACCAGGAGATGGTCGCCTCGATCGGTGATGCGGTGCGCTTCATGGAAACCTTGTCGGGCTCACAGGTGCACAACCTCAACCGCGTGGATTTCTACACCTCGCATGAGGCCTTGCTGCTGCCGTACGAGCAGGCGCTGACCCGGCAGGTGCCGCGCCAGAGCGGTTGGTTCAACCTGAGCACGCACTACCCGTGGATCGGCATGCGCACCGCGGCGCTGGATGGCGCCCACGTGGAGTACCTGCGCGGCGTGCGTAATCCGATCGCGATCAAGGTGGGGCCGTCGGTACAGCCGGATCAGCTGCTGCGCTTGATCGACGTGTTGAACCCGGATGACGAGCCGGGCCGCCTGAGCTTCATCCACCGCATGGGCGCGAATCAGATCGCCGACAAGTTGCCGCCACTGCTGGATGCGATCAAGCGCGATGGGCGCCGCGTGCTGTGGGTCTGCGATGCCATGCATGGCAACACCGAGAGCACCAGCAACGGTTACAAGACCCGGCGGTTTGACAACATCCGCAGCGAGGTCGAGATGTCCTTCGACCTGCACGCAGCGGCCGGAACGCGCCTGGGCGGCGTGCACCTGGAGTTGACCGGCGAGGATGTCACCGAATGCACCGGTGGCGCACGTGAGCTCACCGAGCGCGATCTGGAGCGTGCCTACCGCTCCAGCGTCGATCCGCGCCTGAACTACGAGCAGTCGCTGGAAATCGCCATGGCCATCGTCCGCAAGCAGGGCTGAAGGCCATACCTGTAGTGCCGAGTCATGCTCGGCAGAGGCATTACCGGCAAAGCCGAACCCGTAGTGCCGAGCCATGCTCGGCAGAGGCATTACCGGCAAAGCCGAACCCGTAGTGCCGAGCCATGCTCGGCAGGGGCGTTACCGGCAACGCCGAACCTGTAGTGCCGAGCCATGCTCGGCAGAGGCGTTACCGGGAAAACCCAATGC
>NZ_JBXFWF010000022.1:0-59780 GCF_056854515.1 Stenotrophomonas sp. STEN063 | reverse complement strand
CTCTGGTTGTGTGTGCCCGCTGGGCGGGTGGTTGGTGGGGGGTTTTGGGGGGGGCGTTTACCGCGCCTATAGTGGTTATCGCAACGTTGGCCCCCTGCGGGGTTTACGCCGCTCCCACAAACCAACGGTCTTACCTTCTACTCGGATCCAGTGATATCAACCGGGTCACATCCAGCAACGCTGCTGGCAGATGCACACCACCAGGCGCGGCCAGATAACGCGGGCGCCACTCCGGTGCGAACTTGGACTTGAAGCGGCGCAGTCCGCTGAAGCCATAGAAGCGCTCGCCATGACGCGCGACCAGGTTGGCGAATCGGTTCCAGCGGCCGGCCAGCCGATGCTGGGCCAGGCCGGTCAGCGGCGCCATGCCCAGCGAGAAGCGGGTATAGCCATTGGCGGCGCCCCACAGGAACAACTCGATGAACAGGAAGTCCATCGTGCCCTTGGGTGCATCCGGGCGATGCCGCATCAGGTCAACCGACAGCTCATGCCCGGCCGGTGCCTGCCAGATATTGGCGAAGGCGACGATGCGCCCTTCCGCTTCGACAAGCGCCAGCGGGAAACGGCTCATATAGCCCGGCTCGAAGCTGCCCAGCGAAAAGCCTTTCTCTTCGCCGGCTTTTTCATCCAGCCATGCATCCGAGATCTCCGCCAACTCGCCCAGCAATGCGGGCATGTCGCTGGCGGGAGCAAGCCGGAAGCTGAGCCCGCCGCGCTTGCCCTTGTTCCACGCCTGGCGCAGGTCCGCGCGCTCGCTGCCGGCCAGGCTGAAATCCTGCAACGGCACCATCGCTTCTTCGCCCAGCTTGACCAGGGTCAGGCCAAGATCGAGATAGTGCTGCCAGTACTTGTCGCTGGTCTGGTAGAACACCGGCCGCAGGCCAAGCCGGTCGGCTTCTTCACGGAAACGCCAGATCAAGGCCGCCGCCACCTGCGGCGGCCCCACCGGATCACCCATCGCCACCAGCGAGCCGCCGTAACGCTGCAGCATCACGAAGCCATCGCCGGCCTCGCTGTGCAGGATCGCCTTGTCGCCGGTCATTGCCACGCAGGCCTGGGTGTCCTGCGCAAGGGCCAATACCGGGCGCAGTTGCTCCAGTGTTGCTGCATCCGGCAAGGGCAGCGGGCTGCGGGTGCTGTGCAGCAGGCGCGCCAGCCCGAACACGATCAGCGCGATGCAGACCAGCAGCAAGGCGCGTAGCGCACGTGGCGCATTGCCGGAGGTGGCGAACTGCCACCACAGTTCGTTCTGGTACTCGACGTGGCTGTAGACGAAGAACAGCAGCCACACCGTCGCCACCAGTACCAGTGCGACATTGCGCAGCCATGGCCACGACCATGCTTCGTCCAGCAGCGCGCCTTCGCGGTAGAACTCGCGTCGTGCCGCCCACAGCGCCACCGCCACCAGCGGCAAGATCAGGGCCACCGTCAGATGGCCGCCACGCAACCAGGCCGGCAGCGGCAGGGCAATGCACAGCGCGAGTGCCAGCATCCACGCGGCGTGGCTGCGCCGTTGCAGGCCTTGCCCGATCAGCAGCAGCAACACACCGCCCAGGCTGCCAAGCAGGTGCGAGGTCTCCACGATCGGCAGCGAAGCTGGCAACACCCGCTGATGGGGCACCGGCAGGGTACCGTCGATCAGCAGCAGTGCGCCGGCCGCAAACACGGCCAGTGCGATAAGTTGCGGCAGCCATGGCCGGAGTACCGACCACGCCGTGCCGGCACCGCTGCGCAGCGGGCGACGCAGGCTGGCCAGGGCGGCGAGCAACGCGGACAGGAACAATGGCAGCAGGTAATAGGTGATGCGATAGGCCACGGCGGCGGCGAGGACTGCGGCCGGCGCAACCTGCGGCAGCAGCTTGAGCAGGCTCCACTCGAACACGCCCAAGCCGGCGGGCACGGTGGACACCAGCCCGGCCACCACCGCGACCAGATACAGGCCGACGAAACCGATGAAGCCGACTTCGGCCTGCGCCGGCAGCAGCACGTAGAACGCTGCCGAGGCCAGGCCCAGCTCGACCACGCTCAGCGCGGTGACTTCCAGCACCGTGCGCCGGTCGGGAATCCACATCCGGTGCGTGCCCCAGCCGACGCTGCGGCCGTGGCGGCCGACCAACAGCAGCATCGCGGCGAAACCGACCAGCAAGCCGATGCCCAGCGCATGCACCGCTGTGGCCGATATCGGCAATGCCAGCGCGGCGGCACCGGGTTCCAGCAGCAAGGCCAGGCCAAGCAGCAGCCAGGCACCGAACACAAAGCCCAAGGTGCTCATCAGCACCACCTGGCCGATCTCGGCAAGGCTGAGTCCGGCACGGCCGTAGCTGCGCACGCGGATGGCGCCACCCGTCAGTGCGGCAAAGCCCAGGGTCTGCCCGGCGGCGTGGGCCAGGAAGGCGGTGATGCCGACACGTGCGGCGGGCAAGGGGTGTTTGGCGCGCCTCAGGCCGATCGCATCGAAGCCGACCAGGCAGGCATAGCTGGCCATGCCCAACAACGTTGCCAAGCCCAGTTGCGACCACGAGAGACCGCGTATCGCGGCACGGATCTGGTGGTAACCGTGGTCGCTGAACTCACCGGCCAAGGCATGCAGCGCCATTGCCATGATGGCGAGGGTGACGAGGATGGCGGCAACACGCCGCCAACCCGGCATGGAAGGTTCCGAAGACGTGGACGACGCGGTCATGCAGACGGGAGGGAGCTATGCGCTGGCGCGGCGCGGACGCATAAGACTAGCCCCCTTGCGTGATGATGGCTGCATGCACGCAGCGCAGCGTTTTCACCGCCTTCAGTCAGCGGGCTGGCCGCAGGCGCACTAGACTTGGCAGCTCGAACGGCGGGGAGAGGGCATGGACATTGGATCGCACAGCGGAACTCGGCAATCGCCAGCGCTGGCCTTGGCCGTGGTGTTGGCCTTGTTGGTGTTCCTGGTTGTTGCCATTGCTCTGCAGTTTGCGCGTGATGACCTGGACTGGGTACGGGCGACCCTCAGTCTGTATCTGCACGGCCCCTATGGGCTTGTACTGCGCAGCGTCTATTGCCTGCTGGCGCTGGCCATCGCCGCGCTTGGCCTGATGCTGTACAGGCAAGCGCATGGCAGCGCACGGCGCGGCTTGCCGCCCAGTCTGTTCGCCGTGGCCGGGCTTGGTTTGGCTACGGTGGCGATAGGCGACAGCTGGCTGCCGCAGTTCGCACCATTGCTGGCGCCGCTGATTCATGGTCTGGCGGCCCAGACCGCGTTCCTGTGCGTGACCGTGGCGATGCTGCTGCAGGCCTGGTGCTTCGGCCGTGACGCGCATTGGCGTCGACTGTATTGGCTGACCTGGGGTTGGGCATGGCTGGCCTTCGCCGGGCTGTGGCTGCACGTGCTGTGGCGTGGCAGCCCGCGCGGACTGGGGCAGAAGCTGGTGATTGCGGTCGTGGTGGGCTGGCTGCTGTTGGTGGCGCTTGCATCGTGGCGTCGTTCACGCAAAGAAACGCCTGAAACTTCCACTTGCCCTCACAATGGCGGCTACATCCCCAACACGGAGTCACCCTGATGATCCAGCGCTTCGATACCGGCCCGCGCATGTCGGAAATGACCATCCACAATGGCGTGGCCTATCTGGCCGGGCAAGTGCCGGAAGACACCAGCGCCGATATCGTTGGCCAGACCGAGCAGGTGCTGCAGGCCATCGACGATCTGCTGCGCCTGGCCCCGACCGACAAGACCAAGATCCTGCGCGCCGAGATCTTCCTGGCTGACCTGGCTGACTTCGCCGGCATGAACCAAGCCTGGGACAAGTGGGTGCCGCAGGGTGCAACGCCGTCGCGTGCCACCGTGCAGGCCAAGCTGGCCAATCCGGAATGGAAGATCGAGATCGTGATCACTGCGGCTGTGCCGTAAGCGGACTGCATCTACCGCTGGTCTGCCCTGGGTGTGATCGCATCCAGGTAGATCCAGCCTTGAGGCTGGTGATGTCTTTGCAGGGAGGCAAGGGAAAGGAATGAAAAGCCGTCTGTTGTTCGCGCTGTGTTGTGTTCTGGCAGGCATGGCCGCCAGTGTGTCGGTGGCAGCACAGGCACCGAGGTCGAAGCTGATCTACGCGCAAGCGCCGGTGCAGCGCATCGAGCCGCTGCAGTACCCGCAGTTCAAGCTGATCGAGGCAGAGCTGCGCAACACGGTACGGCGCCATGGTGACCGCAGCGTCCCCAACCGCTTCTGCGCGGTTGGCTACCTGCTCGACCGCGGCACGTTGGAAACGGTGCTGATCTGGGACAACGCACAATGGTTGATCCGCTGGTGGGGCGGTGATGCGCTGGCTACCTCGGAGGAGCGCTACGCGGTATCGGCCTCGTTCTCACCGGTTACCGACCTTCGCACCGACCTGGTCGAGGACAACCGGTATCCGCTGGGCACGCGCGCGATAGTGCGAGCCGATGCGGAGGCTTTGATTGCGGATTGCCGGGCGCATGGGCACCAGTACACCGTGCCGCCACTGCCGCCGAAAGACGAGGATGACGAGTATTGAGACCGCAGGATTCCGCTGTGTTGTAGGAGCGGTGTAAGCCGCGAAGCCGGTACTGTTCGGATTGCAGCGTTCAACATGATCTGAAACAGCTGCGCTCTTTCGGTTTGATGCCGATGATCGGAATCTCCGGCAGCTGGTTTGCTACGAGCTTCGCGGCTTACGCCGCTCCTACAGCTGCAAGGGTTGTCACTGCCTGCAGCTCGATGCAATCCACCGGGCAGGGCGGGATGCACAGCTCGCAGCCGGTGCACAGGTCGGCCAGCACGGTATGCATGTATTTGGCGCCGCCGACGATGGCATCGACGGGGCAGGCCTGGATGCACTTGGTGCAGCCGATGCAGTCGGCTTCGACGATCACCGCGACCTGCGCCAGTTTGTGCTCGCCACGGCTGCGGTCGTAGGGAAGGGCCGGAACACCCAGCAGATGAGCCAGTGCGCGCGCGCCAGCGTCGCCACCCGGCGGGCAGTGATCAATTCCGGCATTGCCAGAGGCCATGGCTTCGGCATAAGGGCGGCAGCCGTCATAACCGCACTGCCCACACTGGGTCTGCGGCAGCAGCCGATCGAGGCGTTCGACCAGCGCAACCTTTCCTTCTCCCTGCGGGAGTGGGTGGCGTGCAGCGTCTGATGAGGGTTGGGTATTCATTGGAGAGTCCTGCTGTTTGCTCTCACCCCAACCCCTCTCCCGGCGGGAGTGGGGCTCAGGTCAGGCATTTGCCGCGATACCAGCGCTCGTGCGCCAGCGCCAGCATAGGTTTGTCTTCGCTGCTGTCGCCGTAGGCATGGATGCGCTGGTAGGTGCCCAGGTCGAAGCGCTGGCGGATCAAGGTCACCTTGCGCGCGCCGCAGTCGCCCTCGGCGTAGCGGCCGGTGAAGCGGTTGTCCTGCACTTCGAGCCGGTTGCAGATCATCTGCAGGCCCAGTTGTTCGCACCAGTGCTGCAGGTACAGGTCGAGCGAGCCGGACACGACCGCCACGGTATGGCCCTGCGCCTTGTGCCACTGGATCTGCTCCAGCATCTCTGGACGCACCATGCCGGGCAGGTGCTCGCGCGCATAGTCGCGTGCCATCTGGCTGACTTCACCGGCATGGCGGCCGGTGAAGACCTGGGCGGTGACACGACGACGCACGCGCTCGGCCGAGATCAGCTTCAGCCGATACGCCAATACCCACGGCCCAACCCGCCACCACCCCTGCGCGCGCTGCTCCGGCGTGGCCACACGACGCAGGAACCGGCTGTAGGTGTCACAGACGGTGATGGTGTGGTCGAAGTCGAAGAGGGCGAGTTGCATGAGTGCCGGGAATGGGTAGTTGGGAGTTGGGAATCGCCAGCGCCGTGATTCCCTTCATCGCTACGGCTTTCGTTCTTCTGCAAACATGGTCGGCCCGGGGAGCTCCGGAAGTGATGAAGCCATGCGCCTGCTTCTACGACTCCCGACTCTCCCTATTCGACTCCCGGCGTCAGCGAACCGGCATGCCCGGCAATGCTCCGCCGTCGGCATCCAGCAGCGCCAGTGCGCCGCCGTCGAAACCGGCCGACAGGATCATGCCTTCGCTCAGGCCGAAGCGCATCTTGCGCGGGGCCAGGTTGGCGATGAACACCACGTTGCGGCCGACGAGGGTTTCCGGCTCGGCGTAGCTGCCGCGGATGCCGGAGAAGATCTGACGCTGGCCGAGGTCGCCGGCATCCAGCAGGAAGCGCAGCAGCTTGTCCGAGCCTTCGACGAAGCCGCACTCCAGCACCTTGCCGATGCGCAGGTCGAGCTTGGCGAAATCATCGATGCCGATGTACGCGGAAGCTTCACCTTCGGCCTTCGCTTCGGTCTTCACTTCGACCTTGGCGGGCTTTTCTGCCTTGGCCGGCTTGGCCTCGGCGGCGGGCTGGGCGGTGAGGGTGTCCTTGGAAGCGTCGGTCATTGCGTCAATCATCTTTGGGTCGATACGGGTGAACAGCGCCACGTAGGCGGCGATGCTGTGTGCGGTCAGCGGGGTGGTGATGTCGTCCCAGCCATGGACCGGGGCGTTGAGGAAGCTCTCGGCCTGCAGTGCCGTGGCCGGCAGCACCGGCTTGAGCGCGGTGACCAGCACGCGGAACAGATTCAGGCCCTGGGTGCAGACCGCCTGCAGTTCGGCGTCAGCGCCCTCTTGTTTGGCGATGACCCAGGGCTTGGTGTCGTCGATGTACTTGTTGGCTTCATCGGCCAGCGCCATGGTCAGGCGGATGGCAGCGGCCGCGTCGTTGCGCTCGTAGGCCTCACGAATCGGCGCCAGCGCAGCGATGAAGCGGTCGTACTGGGCCTGGTCCGGCAGCGCGTCGGCCAGCTTGCCGTCGAAGCGCTTGGCGATGAAGCCGGCGCAGCGGCTGGCCAGGTTGACGAACTTGCCGACCAGATCGGCGTTCACGCGGGCGGTGAAGTCGCTCAGGTTCAGATCCAGATCGTCGACGCCACCGGAGGACTTGGCTGCGAAGTAATAGCGCAGTGCTTCCGGTGCCAGGCCGGCATCCAGGTAGGTGCGGGCCATGATGAAGGTGCCGCGCGACTTGCTCATTTTGGCGCCGTCCACGGTCAGGTAACCGTTGACGTGCAGCTTGGTCGGGGTGCGCAGGCCGCTGCCCTTCAGCACCGCCGGCCAGAACAGGCCGTGGAAGTTGACGATGTCCTTGCCGAGGAAGTGGTGCAGTTCGGTGTTGCTGTCGGCGGCGAGCACGGCGTCGAAGTCGTCGCCGGTCCTGGCACACAGGTTCTTGAAGCTGGACAGGTAGCCGATCGGCGCGTCCAGCCACACGTAGAAGTACTTGCCCGGTGCGCCGGGGATCTCGAAGCCGAAGTAGGGCGCGTCACGCGAGATGTCCCACGCGCGCAGGCCGCCCTCGGCATCCAGCCACTCGGCCAGCTTGGCCTTGACGCCCGGCAGGGCCACGTCGCCGGCCAGCCATTCGCGCAGGAACTCCTGGAAACGGCCGACTTCGAAGAAGTAATGCTCCGAATCACGCATTTCCGGGGTAGCGCCGGACACCACCGACTTCGGCTCGATCAGGTCGGTCGGGCCGTAGGTGGCGCCACAGACTTCGCAGTTGTCGCCGTACTGGTCGGGCGACTTGCAGTTCGGGCAGGTGCCCTTGATGTAGCGGTCGGGCAGGAACATGCCCTTGGCCGGGTCGTAGAACTGCGCCACCGAGCGACGGCTGATATGGCCGGCAGCGTCGAGTTTGGCGTACAGCGCCTCGGTCAGCTCGCGATTGGTGGCCGAGTTGGTCGAGTCGTAGTGGTCAAAATCCACGCCAAAGGCGGCGAAATCGCGTTCATGGCCAGCCTGGATATTGGCGATGAAGGTTTCCGGGGTCACCCCGGCCTTCTCCGCGGCCAGCATGATCGGCGTGCCGTGGGTGTCATCGGCGCAGACGTACCAGACCTTCTCGCCCATCATTCGCCGCGCACGCACCCAGATGTCGGCTTGGATGTAACCCACCAGGTGGCCGAGGTGCAGCGGGCCGTTGGCGTAGGGCAGGGCATTGGTGACTAGGGCGTTGCGGGTCATGGCGATGATTTGCGGCAGGGGACCGGGGATTATCGCATGGCCGGAAAGAAGCAGCCCCGGGAGGCCGGGGCTGCTGATCTTTCCCTTCTCCCGTTTACGGGAGAAGGTGCCCGGAGGGCGGATGAGGGGGAGATTTTGATTTTGCGTGGCTAAAAGCTTTCCCTCACCCCAACCCCTCTCCCGGAGGGAGAGGGGCTTCCAAGCGGGGGCTTTGAGCGGCTTACTGGTCGCGCAGCCAGGTCTGGGTGCGGCAGATGAAGGCGATGCAGCCGGAGACATCCAGCTTGCGACCGTTGTCCACCAGGGCGACCTTGGAGCTGTAGGTCTTGCCCTTGGCCGGGTCCAGGATGGTGCCGTTGGCCCACTTGTTGGCGCCGTCCGGACGGACATTCCAGAGGATGGTCATGCCTTCGATCGGCTTGCCCTTGTTGGCGCCTTCACATTTGTTGCAGACCGGATGCGGGCCCTGCTCGGACTGCAGTACCTGCAGCACCTTGCCGCTGAGGGTGCCATTGGCGGCCTGGCTGATCTCGACGATGGACTTCACTCGGCCGGTTTCGTCATCGATGGTGCGCCAGCGGCCCGCTGCGCTGTCACTGGCGCTGGCGGAGAAACCGGCGGCCAGCAGCGGCAGGGCCAGCAACAGGGTTTTGAAAGTCGTACGCATGTGTCCCCTCCCAGGGTGGGTTTGGTCAGCTGCCGGCGGCGCTGTTACGGGCCGAATGTAACCGCATTCGGTCCCGTACGGAATCCGCAGTGCAGCAGATTTTCGATGTGTAGTGCCGAGCCATGCTCGGCAGGGGCTTTCCCGGTAATGCCTCAAAAGCCGCCCTCACCCCAACCCCCGCTCCGCGCCCCAGCCCTTGCGCCAGCGCAAGGTCGTTCAGAATGGGCACGAACCAGTGGTTCGTACACGCCCCTCCTTCACCCCGCAGGCGGGAGAGGGGCTTTGAGTAGGGGCGGGAGCTGTAGTGCCGAGCCATGCTCGGCAGGGGCTTTCCCGGTAATGCTTCAAAAGCTGCCCTCACCCCAACCCCTCTCCCGTGAACGGGAGAGGGGCTCAAGCCGGGCGTCGCTTGAATGTCGCTTACTGCACCGTCACCCGCTTGCGGTTGTCGGCCGATACACGGTCGATCAGCTTGTTGTACGGGTCGAAGCCGGCCTCATCGGGTTTCTGGTCCACGGTGACGGTGATGCTGGGTGCGGCGGCGGTGATGTGATGGCGCTGCAGATACAGCACCTTCTCATCGCGCTCCTTGCCGGAGGCGCCCTTGGCGAATACGCCGACCTCGATCCAGTCGTCCAGCGTGCCCGCGGTCTCCTTGCCCATGCCGTCTGCGTAACGCTTGTCCGCATGCAGCTGCAGGGTCACGTCGTAGCGGCCGTCCGCCCGTTTCCTGGCATTGGCCTCGACCACGCGGTTGTCGTAGAAGCTGATCTTTTCGAACAGGTCGGTGATCAGACCCTGCTGCTCGGGCTTGGCTTCGGCGCGGATGAACTCCAGCAGTTCGGCCGAGGTGGTATACGGCGGTTGCTGGAAGGCCTTGGCCTGGATGAAGCGGGACAGGGCACGATTCAATGCGTCCTCGCCCATTTCCTCGCGCAGGCGGTAGAACACCAGCGAAGCCTTTCGATAGTGGATGTACTGCTGGTTCTCGTTGCGATAGAGCGGCTGCTCCTCGACGTCTTCGCTACCGCGTTCGGCCAAGTAACGATCCAGTTCGTCCTTCAGGAACTGACGCATATGGCCGCGACCATATTCCTTCTCCATCACCATCAGGGCCGAGTATTGCGACAACGACTCGGTCAGCATCGTCGCCCCTTGGACGTTTGCACTGATTACCTGATGTGCCCACCACTGATGAGCGGCTTCATGCGCGGTGACATAGAACACATAGTCAACATCGTCCTTGTCACGCAGGTCAGCGATGAAACCGATCGACTCCGAGTAGGGAATCGTATTGGCAAACGCCTGAGCGAAGCTGCCGGCATAGCTGGGGAACTCAATTACGCGGAATTGTTTGTGCTGATATGGGCTGAAGTTTGCCTCGTAGTAGGTGAGTGACTTCTGCACCGCTTCGATCATCCGGTCCACGTTGTACGGATGCTTGGCGTCGTAATAGATCTCGATCGGAATGTTCTTGTACGAGGCCTTCTTCACCTGCCAGCGTGCCGACAGATAGGCGTAGAAGTTCAGCATCGGCCGGTCCATGGCGTAGCTGAAGCAGCGACGGCCATCGCGTTCGAATTCCTTCTGCAGGTAGCCCGGTGCCAAGGCGATCTGGTCCGGTGCGGTGCAGACGGTGCTGCGGAAATCCAGCCAGTCCGAGTCATTGGAGATGTAGGTATTGGCCCGCGCGGCCTCATCTTCCAGCTTGGGCATGCGCGTCGGTTCACCGAGGTCACGCTTGCGGCGTTCGTTGCGGTCGCTGATCTCCGCGCCGCTGTCATAACCAAAGGCCGGCAGTACACGGCTGTTGAAGAAGCTGCCGTTGTCGACGATCTGGGTCTGTGCCTGGTCGGAAGTGATGCCGTTGGGATGGATGTCGACAGTGAAGCGGATATCGCGTTCCTCGCCTGGTGCCATCGGTGCATCCAGGTGATAGATGCGGTAGCCCAGTTCCTCATCGTGTGTGGTCAGCTTGGCGCCGCCCATTTCGATGCTGGCCAGGGTCTTGTCATCGCCCATCGCGACGTGGATGTCGGGGATGGCGGTCGCATGGGTATTGCGCACGCGGTAGACGCCGTCGATGCGCACGGACTGGGTTTCCGGGTGCAGGTCGACGTTGTTGTCGATGGCGATGATGCGCGGCTGCGGCAGGTCCTTGTACTTGTGATAGTCGCGCTCGTAGCGGGCCTGGAGGTCGAGCTGCTGGTCCGGCGAGACAAACTCATTGCGGATGTTGGTGCTCCAGTACAGCCAACCGCCGCAGGCGATGAAGGCCAGCGAGGCAGCTGCCAGACCTGCACCCAGTGGGCCGCGCAGGCGCTGTTTTGCCAATCGCAGGCGCTGCCGCCAGCCGGAGTCCACGCCGCGCACCCACAAGGCCGCGCACAGCAACAGCAACACCAGCAGGAACAGCATCCAATAGCCCTGGAAGGCCAGCTGCCCGGTCAGGAAATGGCCGTAGCCGTTCATGTCCGAATACGGGGCGATCGGCCAGCTGCCGAAGTTGTACAGGTTCTGGGTGTAGTCGAGCATGCCCAGCACCGACTGCCCGATCAGCAACAGGATCAGCAGCGCATAGCCCATGAACTTGTTGTTGCTGAGCACCTGCAGCACCAAGGCCATGCCGCCCATCAGGATGTAGACCACCGAGTCCAGCGTCAGCGTCTTGAAGTACAGCAGCGGCTCGATCTGGGTGTAACCCTTGCTCAGCTGGATGGCGATGGCGGTGAGCCCGCCGACGGCCTGGAACGCCAATACCACTGCGATCAAGGTGAGGAACTTGCCCAACAGCGGCACCCAGTTCGGCACCGGCATGGCGTCGCTGATGCCTGCGATGCGCGCGCTGCGTTCACGCCACACCAGTTCGCCGGCGTAGAACAGCACGATGAAGATCAGTACGAAACTGAAGCTTCCCTGCAGCGCTTCCAGCATCTGCGACGTCACCGGCCAACTGGGTGTGCCGTACATGGTGCGGCGGTGCAGGGCATTGGGGACGAAGTTGGCCATCGCCAACGCTAGTAGTACCAGGAATGGCACGCCGCGGAAGGTGCTTTTCGCATCGAAGGCAACTTGTCGCAGCAGTTGCCGCCAGCCTGTGCGTGTTGTGAATGCAGGTGTCGTCTTTGGAACGTCGACACTGGTGCTCCTGCGTACGGAGCTGGTCGTGGTTACGGCCTTGTCGCCGCGCTTGCGGCCGGTGCCACTGCGCTCGGTGCGGAACAGTACAAAGGTTGCGGCATACAAGATGACGGTGATACCCAGCCACAATAGACGGTTTTCCAACAGATAACCGCTGAAAGCGGGTAGGCCCGTATTGCTCTCCTCTGCGGACCAGTAGCGCATCGCCAGCCCTAGAGGGCGCAGACCGAATGGATCAAGCAGCGCAACGATGTGGCGGTTGTCGACGTCTGCCAGAAGGCTGCCGCTGACGAAGTACAGGACAAAGAACGCTATGACGCCAATGTAGACCCAGAGAATGCTGCGGGTAACTACGGCTAGTAGTGACAATAGTGCGGTCGCGAACAGTAGGTTTGGCACCAGCATGATGCAGAACGACCAAAAATAAGGTCGCAATGACACGGGGCCGAGTCGGGCGGAATCGATCCATGGCATGAACTGTGCTACGAAAGTGCCGATGGCGATGACCACGTACATCATCAAGCTGGCAAGCAGTGCCGCGCCTATGCGGCCGAGAAGATAATGACGACGTTTGATGGGGCTTGAAAAGATCAACTCGTCTGTATTCAGATCGAAATCGCGAAGCAGGGCGTTGCTGACGAACAACGTTACAACCAACAAACCCAGTATCGAAAATACAGCCAGGAAAAACGCAATAACCGACGGTGCATTGCGGTGCACATTGCCGATGCCACCACCGATCTGGATGGCGTCGCTGGAGGCAGCGCCGAAGGCGAGGAGTGCGAACAGCACCGCAAGCAGCCACAACAAGGGAGAACGCAGCTGCTCGCGCAGCTCGAAGCGCAGGAAGGCGAGGGTCATGGTCGTCTCCGTCAGGCGGCCTGCGCCTGCAGGCGCAGGCGCTGGAAGTAGACGTCCTCGAGACCGGGCGCGACCGGTTCGAAGCCTGCTTCGGGGCAGTTGTCGGCGAATACGTGGATCACCGGGTGGCCACCAACCAGTCGCGTCGACAGCACGGTGAAACGGCTTTCGTACTCAGGCAGCGCGGTCTTGGCCACCTGCTTGCGCCAGACCTGCGCCTGCAGGGCATTGATGGCATCGGCCGGGCGCCCGGTCAGTAGCACCTGCCCCTTGTTCATGATGGCCATGGTCGGGCACAGGTCGGTGACGTCCTCGACGATGTGCGTGGACAGGATCACCGCCACGTTCTCGCCGATCTCGGCTAGCAGGTTGAGGAAGCGGTTGCGTTCCTCCGGGTCGAGGCCGGCGGTGGGCTCATCGACGATCACCAGCTGCGGATTGCCCAGCAGCGCCTGGGCGATGCCGAAACGCTGGCGCATGCCGCCGGAATAGGTACCGAGTTTGCGCTTGCGTGCATCCCACAGGTTGACCTGCTGCAGCAGTGCGTCGACCACTTCCTTGCGCTGCTTGCGCGCGGTCAGGCCCTTGAGCACGGCGAAATGATCGAGCAGGTCCAGCGCGCTGACCTTGGGATAGACGCCGAAATCCTGTGGCAGGTAGCCCAGCTTGCGACGCAGCGCGTCCTTGTCGCGCAGGATGTCGATGCTGGCGCCATCGGCGGTGGTCAAGGTGGCGCTGCCGGTGTCGGCTTCCTGCAGCGTGGCCAGGGTGCGCATCAAGGAGGACTTGCCGGCGCCATTGGGGCCGAGCAGGCCGAACATGCCGCGGGGAATGTCGAGATCGACGTTTTTCAGTGCGTGCACGCCATTGGCGTAGGTTTTCGACAAACCACGGATCTGCAGCATGGGGACCGAACCTCTCCTTGGATGATGGCTGTCACATTCAGCTACAGCCGGGATTACGGCAATGCGCCGGAAGTCACTAGGTCCAGGGACGTGGTAACGGTCGGAATGTGACCTGTTGTTGCCCCCTCTCTTTGGCCGAAGGCCAAGGGGAGGGTTGGGGAGAGGTTGGATTTATCGCTTTTGATCTTGTTTTGGCTTCGCGGCTTACGCCGCTCCCACAATCTGAGGCGCTGATGTGTTGCGGGGAAAGCCCCTGCAGAGCATGGCTCTACGCTCCCTCCCTTGCGCCGTAGGCGTAGGGGAGGGTTGGGGAGGGGTAGCTCCATCGCCGTTGATCTTGCTTTGGCTTCGTGGCTTACGCCGTTCCTGCAATCCGTTGCGCGGATGTGTTGTCGGGAAAGCTCCTGCCGAGCATGGCTCGGCACTACAGGTCCCGCTCCTGCTTAAAGCCCCTCTCCCGCTGGCGGGGTGAAGGAGGGGCGTGTACGAACCACTGGTTCGTGCCCATCCTGAACGACCTTGCGCTGGCGCAAGGGCTGGGGCGCGGAGCGGGGGTTGGGGTGAGGGCTGCTTTTCGCGGGGAACGCCTCTGCCGAGCATGGCTCGGCACTACAGGGTGGGGGTTTCGTAGAGCTCGAGCGGCAGGTCGTCAGGGTCGGCGAAGAAGGTGAAGCGGCTGCCGGTGAACTCGTCCACGCGTATCGGCTCGCAGGCCACGCCTTCGCGTTGCAGGTGGGCTACTACATCGTCCAGCGCTGCAACCCGGAAGGCGAGATGGCGCAGTCCGCGGGCTTCAGGCCGACTGGGGCGTGCGGGAGGATTCGGGAAGGAGAACAATTCCAGCTGGCTGCCATCGGGCAGGCGCAGGTCCAGCTTCCAGGAGTCACGCTCGCTGCGGTAGTTCTCGGCGATCACTTCCAAGCCGAGAATGCGCACGTAGAAGTCACGCGAACGCACATAGTCCGCTGAGATGACCGCAACATGATGGATGCCAAGCAGACTCATCGCGCGGCATCCAGCCAGCGCCGGGCGATGTCGATGGCCAGTGCATAGGGCTCGGGGCCGTTGCGGTTGCTCAATACGATCACCGTCAGCTTCTGCCTGGGATAACGCACGATCACATTGCGGAAGCCGATGCTCTCCCCGCTATGCCAAAGCGCATCGCCATTGATGCGCCAGCCGAAGCCATAGAACGGCACGTCGGGTTCGCTGGTCTTTGTCGCCGGGCTGAAGGCAAGTTGCAGCGAACTGGCCTTCAATAAGCGCTCGTCGTACAACGCCGCATCCCACTTGGCCAGGTCGTCGATCGAGGAATAGATGCCGCCATCGCCGAGCACGGCGCTGGTGGTGCTCTGGTCGGTACGCTGCCAGCGGCCATCGATCTGGCTGTAGCCATAGGCGCGATTGGGCACCTCATCGACGCCGTCCTGATGCGCGTAGGTGTTGCTCATGCCCAGCGGCAGGAAGATGCGCTGGCGCAGGAAGCTGGCGAAGTCGCTGCCGGAGGCCTTGCCCACCACCAGCGCCAGCAAGGCATAGCCGCTGTTGCTGTAGCGGTAGTCACTGCCGGGCGTGAAGTACGCCCGGTTCTCTTTCTGCAGCAGCTGCAGCACGTCGGCATCATGGACCTGGCGGGTATCAGCCGGGTCCATCAGCTCTTCGTAGTCGAGCAGGCCGCTGGTATGGCTGAGCAGCTGCCGTAAGGTCATCGTGTCGGCGACGGCGGGCAGGCTGGGCAGCCACTTCTTCAGCGGATCGTCGATGCCCAGCTTGCCGTCTTCGGCCAACAGCAGGATTGCCGCGGCGGTGAACTGCTTGCTGACCGAGGCCAGGCGGAAATTGCTGGCTGGAGTAACCGCAGTGCCGTCCTCCAGCACCGCAAGGCCATAGCTGCGGCGGAATGCGGGCTGGCCATCTTTCAAAACCAGCACAGAAGCGCCAGGCACCTGGCCGTCGTAGTGCTGCATCAAGCCGTCGATGCCCGGATCAGGCGGGGCCAAGGGGGTAGCAGTGGCCAGGCTGGAGCACGCGAACAGGCAGAGCAGGGCGAGTCGAGGTTTCCAGCGTGGCATGGCGGCTCCTGGGTAGGTGATCAGGCTTTCTTGCTGGCGATCCAACGGTCGATCTTGGCTTCAAGGATCTCCAGCGGCATGGAACCGTCCTTGAGGATTTCATGATGGAACTCGCGCGGGTCGAAGCGATCACCGAGTTCGGCCTTGGCCTTGTCACGCAGCAGGCGGATCTTGATCTCGCCTACGCGGTAGGCCAGGGTCTGGC
The DNA here is from genome assembly GCF_056854515.1 of Stenotrophomonas sp. STEN063. NCBI lineage: Bacteria > Pseudomonadati > Pseudomonadota > Gammaproteobacteria > Lysobacterales > Lysobacteraceae > Stenotrophomonas > Stenotrophomonas sp. STEN063. Next base: position 43,881 of record NZ_JBXFWF010000022.1, on the reverse strand, counting down.
CGGGCAAGGCCATGAAGCGCTCGACCTCGGAGGCGGCATCGGCGACCGGGATGTCGGCGTTCTTGACCATGTACTCGGTGGCCTGCTGGCGGGTCCAGCCGGCGGCATTCAGACCGGTGTCGGCGACCAGGCGCACGGTGCGCAGCAAGGTGGTCTGCAGATAGCCGAGCTGGTCGTAGGGGTCGCTGTACAGGCCCAGTTCCTGGCCCAGCGATTCGGCGTACAGGCCCCAGCCTTCGACATAGGCAACATCGCCACCGAGGCGGCGGAAGCGTGGCAAGGCGGCCAGTTCCTGTTGTGCGCCCAACTGGTAGTGATGGCCGGGTATGGCTTCATGCAGGTATTGCATGGTCACTGCCCAGCGTTTGCGTGAGGGCAGGTCGCTGGTGTTGACGTAGAGCACGCCGGGTTGTTGGCCATCGGCGCTGCCCGGCTGGTAGCTGGCGGCGCTGGAGGTGGCGGCGCGCTCGGCGTCGACCGCCTTGATTTCCAGGCTGGCCTTGGGCTGTTCGTTGAACAGGGTGGGTACCGCTGCGTTTACCCGGCGGCCAGTCTCTGCATAGTAGGCAAGCAGGGCGTTGGCATCGCGGAATACGAACTGGCGGTCATTGCGCATCGCGGTAAAGGCTTTCTGCTGCGAGCCGCGGATCCTGGCCTGTTTCATCACCGCATCGATGCGGGCCTGCAGGTCCTTGACCTCCTGCTCGCCAAGCGCGTGGATCTCGGCAGGTGTGCGTGCCGGCGAGGTGCTGCTGGCAACATTGTGTGCATACCAGGCGCGGCCATTGGGCAGGGCGGCCATGCCATCGGTGCTGCGTGCAGCGGCCATGTAGTCGGTGGCGATGAAGCCGCGCAACGAACGATAGGCCGGCATGATCCGGTTCTCGATCATGCGCTTGTACTCGGCAGTGAGCCTGGCCTTGTCTTCGGCGGAGAAGTCCTCGGGCATGTTGCGGATCGGGCCCCAGAAGAGGCTCTCCTCCGCCGTGGGTTTGATCACCGCGTCCAGCTGCGGCAGCACTTTCTCCATCAGTGCGCGCGGCTGCACCACGCCGGCGGCCTTGCCTTCGCGCATGTTGGCGATGGCCTGGTCGAACAGTGCGGGGATGCCGAGCGAACGCTTGGACCAGTTCTCGTAGTCCTTGACCGTGCGGAACGGCTGCGCGCCGGCACCCGAGCCCAGCACCGCGATGATGCTGGACAGGTTGTAGTACTGGTTGATCGGCAGCATCCAGGTCGGGTACTGCTCGCCGGCCAGCGAGACCTGCGCGTCACGCACGAAGATTTCGTAACTCAGCAGGTCCTGGCCCTGCAGGCCGGTGGCGCCGACGGCCTGGACCTTGCCCAGCCATTCGACCATGAAGTCATGCGATTGCTGGCGCGAGGCCGCGGACAGGAAGTTGGGTAGCTGGTCGTTGTAGCGCTGGTCGCCCTGGAAGGTGGCCTGCAACGGGTTCAGCCGCATCGAGGCATCCCAGTACTCGTCATAGATGCGGTTGAGCTTGGCGGCGTTGTCCTGCTTGATCGGCAGCGGCACTGCGGCCGGTCGGCGCGGGGCCGGGCGCGGCGTGGTGCGGGGCTTGGCGGCGCGGCTCTGCGGCGCTGACTGGCGCTGGGTTTTCTTCTTCGCCGCGTCGGCAGGGGCCGCAACGGACAGCGTCATGATCGAGGCAATGGCAAGCGCAAGCAGGCGCAACGGGCTGTAAGGCATCAGGTGTTCCGCAAATACATCGACCCGGGAGCTTGCCCGATATAAGCGGTGACGACCAGTCGTGGCGCGGATGAACACGCGCCAGTGATACAGCTCAGGTTATGTCCCATGCCCTGTGGTTATTACCGCAAGGCATGGGATCGGGCTTACCGGTCGGCGGAGCGGGTGAATGGCACGCTGTCCGGGGCGACCGCACCGCCGGAAATGATGAAGCTCATGGCCTGGTCCACGGTCCAGTCGGTGGGGGTGAGCATCTCCACCGGGACGATCTCCAGGTAGCCGGAGGTCGGGTTGGGGGTGGTGGGCACATACACGGCGGCCAGTTCGCGGCCGGTGCCCTGCTCCTTGAGCACCCGGGTGACCAGACCGATGGACTTCATGTCCCGGTGCGGGAAGTCGATCAGCACCACACGCTGGGTGCTGCCGGGCTTGGTCTGCAGGATGTCCAGCAGCTTCTTGGCGCTGTCATAGATGATGCTGGCCAGGGGGATGCGCCGGATCACCGCGCCGAACCAACGCAGCAGCTGTTGGCCGATCACACGGCGGCTGAGGATGCCGACCAGCAGGATCACCAGCAAGGTGGCCAGCAGGGCGGTGATGTCCTGCATCCATTCGACCTTGATCCAGCCCAGATAGTCCGGGAACGAGGCGGCAATGCGCTCGGACAACGGCACGATCAACGGGCTGCTGATGCCCGAGAGCAGGACGAACACGAATTTGACGACCACCCAGGTCAACCAGATCGGCAGCAGGGTCAGCAGGCCGGTGAGGAAAAGACGTTGCAGGGAGGGGCGGGGGGCGGGGGAGACGGCTTCAGGCGACATCCGCGAATTGTAGCGTTCGGGTGTCTTCCGTATGTGCGCCGCTGAACGCTGGAACGGCTGCGTTCAGAGAAATCTGTGTTGCTGCCCTGCCTCAATCCGGCTTGCGGGCGTCCGGCTTGAGCCGCACGTAGACCTGCTTGCGCACGCGCGCTACTACCTCGCCGCTGGCATCGAGCACGTCATTCTCAAACCAATGCAGGTACTTGTCGCCATTCGCGGTCGCCGACCTCACTTCGTCGAGGGTGGCGTCATCGAGCCGGAACTCGGTCCACACCACGCCACGGCCGGGCTTGAGGAACTCGATGGTGCCGGCCTTGTCCCAGACGAAGTAGCGGCTGCCCATGTTCTGCAGCAGGCACAACATCCAGAACGGGTCGGTCATCGCGAACAGGCTGCCGCCGAAATGGGTGCGCACGTAGTTCACGTTCCACGGCCGTTGCCGCAGCTCGACCCGTACGTACCGGTAGTCGGCGCTGATGGCGGTGACGTGGATGCCGGCGAACAGGAACGGAGGCCACAGGTTGATGCCGCGGCGGAACAGGCTGGCTTTCATTGCGGATGCGGACTGACAGGGGAACCGGAGTCTAGCATTCGCATGCGTATGGAAGGATTCAGTGTGGCCAGGGCGGGGCGATGTGGTAGCCGTCGCGGCCAGCCTGCTTGGCCTGGTACAAGGCAGCGTCGGCGGCTTCGAACAGGCGTGCCGGGCCATCGTCGGGACCGGGCAGCACGCTGCAAACACCGATGGTGACGGTGGTCCTGGTCTTGCTGTGCTGGGCCTTGTCGATCGGGACGCTGAGCTGGCGTACACGGTTGATCAAGCTCTGCACCAGCTGCTCGGCACCGGCTGGCGGCGTGTCGGGCAGGATCAGGGCGAATTCGTCTCCACCGAAGCGCGCGGCAAGGTCGCGCGGACGCCGCGCCATGTCCTCGATGGTGCGGCCCAGGTAACGCAGCAGGCGATCACCGACGTAATGCCCGTGGCTGTCGTTGCAGCTCTTGAAGTGATCCACATCGATCAGCAGCAGGGTCAAGGGACGGCCGCTACGGCGCGCGGCATCGGTCTCCCGCCGCAGCGTCTCCTCAAAGCGCATGCGGTTGGCCAGGCCGGTGAGCGGGTCACGGTTGGCTTGGCGGCGCCAGTAGCGCATCTGCCATAGCGTCCAGAACAACAGCATGCCGATGAAGCCCGCGGTCGCCGCAACGGGTGCGAACCACAGGTTGGCGCCATGGAGCAGAGTCAGGCTCAGCAGTATCGGAGCAGGGATGGCCAGTGCGCCCAGCAGCCAACGTTGGCGGATGGCGGAAGTGATGCCCAGCGCACCCAGTGCCACCAGCGCCATGGTGATTGCAGTCTGCAGCAACGGTGGCAGCGGGCGAATGGCGTTGCCGGCCAGCAGCATGGAGGCGACATTGGCTTGATATTCGCTGCCGCTCATCCAGTTGTCGCGTGACGTCGGGGTGAGCAGGCGTGGGGCGATGCCGCTGGCAGTCATGCCGACGATGACCAGTCGGCCCTTCAGCAGATCGGCAGGTATCCGGCCGTCCAGTACGTCGACATAGGACATCTGCGGAAAGCTGCCAGGCGGCCCGGCATAGCGCAGGCGCACGTAGTGATCGCGATGCCATTGATAGGGAGAAAGGGTCTGCGGCGAAGGATCGGCCATGCCCGGTAGCGGCTCGTTGATCCCGGCAAGTGCGGCACCCAATGCAGGCCAATGTGGTGAACCGATGCCTGCCTTGAGGTAGGCGCCGCGTGCAACGCCGTCCCCATCCACTTCGATATCGGTGTGTGCGAGCGTTGCTGCCGCTTTGGCAATGGCGGGTACGGGCAGCAGTTCCTCGGGTACCGCTTCGTCACTGGTCGGTGCGGCCAGTACCGGCAGCACGACCCGCCCGTTGCGGTGGATCGCGGCCGCCAAGGCCTTGTCCTGGCTGGCATCCCTGCGATCTGCGTCGGGGAGCATCAGGTCCAGCGCAACACGCTCCACGCCCGCTTGGTGCAGGCGATCCAACAGCTGCGCATGGGTGCTGCGTGGCCACGGCCACTGCCCAAGTTGCTGCAGGCTGCGGTCATCGATGGCAATGATCGCCAGGCGGGGGTCGGGCGGGTACTCCCAGTCGCCCACCAACAGATCGTAGCTGGCCACGTCCTGTTGCCAGAACACCCGGGCATGGCTGAGCCAGCCGACCACAAGCGCGCAGCCGAGTACAAACAGCAGCCTTACCTGCCAACGCGGCCGTAGTGGCCTCATAAGGCGAGCAGCAACAAGGCGCCGGCGCCGGCGCCATAGCAGAGCCGGCAGCGCAGCTGGATCTGCTGCGGCGTGGAGAAGGTGCTGGCATAGCCATCGTCTTCGATGCTCTGCACACGCACGTGCAGGGTGCCGCCACGCCAGGGGTGCTTGAATGCGATCTCGGGGATGTCCACGTGTTCATCCAGCAGCAGTCGGGAGAAGTCTGCCTTGCGCGAGATCTGCACGCGATAGTGCTGGGCGGCGCTGTCGGCCGGCCAGCGCAGGGTCAGCAGGCCCTTTTGGCCCCTGGTCGAGTCCAGAGGTGTCGCAACGGGCACATCACTGAGTTGCAGCGGCAATGCCTGGCCGTAGCGGCCGGGCATGTTGCCAGCATCGATTGAGGCCAGTCGCCAGAAATAGTTCCCCGCCGGCAGGGGGCTATGGATGCGCACTTGCTGGTTGTGGGCCTGTTGTTCGACCAAGGGGTGCAGGAAGTCTGGATTGTCGGCGATCTGAAGCACGCTGCCAGTGGCGCCGGCAACCTTGGCCCACTGGAAGCGAGGCTGCAGCTGATGCACGGTCTGTCCATGCAGTGGCGCGAGTGTCAACGGCGCGGGCAGGCCTTCGGGCACCGAAAAATCATGTTCGGCATCCAGGCCCTCGACGCCGTCGGTGTCGATGGCGCGGACCAGCAGGCGCAGCTGGCCTGGCGGCAAGCTGTCGATGCGGATCTGCGGTTCTGCCAGCTCGCGGGCGAACAGTACGACGTCTGGTGTCGCCGCCAGTACGACTTCAACCCGGTAGCCCTTGGCCGCATCCAGTGGTTGCCAGGCAGCCAGCAACGGCAGTGGCTGCAGCCGCAATTGTGATTCAAGCAGCTGTGGGGCCGGCAGCAAGGGCCGCGGCTGTCCTGGCGCGGTGCCCGCTGCACGGATCAGGGTTGCGTGGCCGCCACCAATCACCCGCTGGCCGGCGCGATTGCCTACCTGCACTCGACCCTCGACGACCTCGGTGGCTGCAGGACTGTCCTCGTCGCCGGCGTTCACCCGGAACAAGGTGCCGCGCACGCTGCTGGTCGCGGTCGGAGCGGTGATGATGTAGCGCGATGCCGGCCCGCGCGCTGGCGTCACTTGGTTGCTGCTGCGTCCGCGTTGCAGGCGCATGCGGGTATCCACCATGCCGGTGGCGCCATAGCTGCTGAGCTGGTCCAGCTGCAGCAGCGAATTCTCGCGAAGTTGCAGGCGTGAATCATCGGCAAAGCTGAGGGTGACGCTGGCATCGTCACCGGTCTGCAGCTGGCTGCCGATCGGCAGCAGCATGTTGGCCTGCAAGGCGCGCGTGCCGTTGACCGGATCGCTGACCTGGACCTGGCCGCGCAATGCAACCACCCGGGCCGGTGCCGGCTGTACGCGCAACCAGGCGATAGGGAAGCGCAGGGTCTGGCCGGGCGCGAGCCGGTACGGATCTGCAATCCTGTTATGTGCCTGCAGCTGCTGCCACTGCACATCGGCCTTGAGGTAGCGTGCGCCCAGGTCCCACAGGGTATCGCCGGGGCGCGCGCGGTAGTTCCAGTCCTGGGCGCTGGCCAATGTTGCCCAGCACAGCAGCAATGCAGCGACCAGCAGCTGCACCAGGGATGGGCGAACGTCGATGTTACTCACGGCCACTTAGGCTCCAAAAACGCGTGTCCGTTACGCTGACATCGTGCTGCTTGCAACTTCATCATCATGCGATCCAAGGCGCCGTGGTGAGGGCCACGGCCGGATCATCCACGATGGGCTGTCAATTTTCGTGCAATTGACACGCAAATTGAACTGTCTGGCGCCAAGTTAAAACAGTAGCGAAGACATCTTGCGGCGGTAGCGCCCCACCAGGTCTTCGTCTTCGATCACCCGGAAGGCGTCGATCAACGCTTTCTTGGGCAGGCTGTCGCGGAAGCTGCGGTCGATGCGCAGCATCTCGATGAACTGCTCCAGCGCAGCTTCATCCTCGCCTGCCAACAGCTGCTGGATGCCCAGCAGGTAACGCGCTTCCAGGTCATTCGCGTCGGCCTGCAGGCGCGCTGCCAGGAGATCGGCGGCCGGTGCGTGCTGCAAGGCGGCGGCAAAGTCCAGGCGCGCGCGTGCGCGGATGGCGCGGTCGTCGGTGGCGAGGTTGGCCGGCAGGCCGTCCAGCAACTGCCCGGCCTCGGCGGTTGCTCCGGTCTTGAGCAGTGCCAGGGCCAGGTCGAGTTTCAGCTCGGCTTTGTCCGGCTCGGCGGCGATGGCCTCGCGCAATGCGGCGACTTCGGCCTGCGGGTCCAGTGGCAAGGCCTGGATCTCAGCATCGACGGCCGCCGCCGCTTCAGCGGGCACTACACCGTGCTGGGTCAGGAATTCACGCAGCTGGCCCTCCGGCATCGCGCCGGGGAAACCATCGACAATCTGCCCATCCTTGATCAGGAAAACGGTGGGTACCGAGCGGATCTGGAAGGCGGCGGCAACCTGTTGCTCCTTGTCGACGTCGACCTTGGCCAGCTCGAACGCACCGTTGTACTCGCCGGCGAGCTTCTCCAGGATCGGCCCCAGGCTCTTGCATGGCCCGCACCAGGTGGCCCAGAAATCGACCAGCACCGGGGTCTGCATCGATTTCTGCAGGACTTCGGCCTCGAAGGTTTCGGTGGTTGCCTCGAATACGTGGGGAAGATCGCTCATGGCTGGCTACGTTGCTGTCAGGAACTTCCTTTATGGCGACGGCGGGGCGGGTTCTCAACCTCTGTGGGAACTGGTGGGGAAATGACGGGTGTGGCGGTTGCAGGGTGCTGGATAGGGGCTTCACGGATAAAGCCGGTAGTGCCGAGGCATGCGCGGCAAGGGTTTGCCCGGTAACGCCCTTGCCGAGCATGGCTCGGCACTACGCTCGGCTCTCTCCCTTTGGCGTAGCGAAGGGGAGGACTGGGGAGGGGCAGGCGCTTCGCGTGCTGATGCCATGCTGGGCGAGCCCTGCCGAGCATGGCTCGGCACTACGCTCGGCTCCCTCCCTTTGGCGTAGCGAAGGGGAGGGCTGGGGAGGGGTAGGCGCTTCGCGTGCTGATGCCATGCTGGGCGAGCCCTGCCGAGCATGGCTCGGCACTACAAAAACGCCGCCTTTCCTGGGGAAGGCGGCGTCTTCTTCTCCTCGGAGCCTGGGCCTCAGGGGTGGCTGGCCGGTTCCTGGCTGGCGGGGGGCACCGGGGTGGCCGCGGTAGCCGGGGCCACGCTGGGAGTGGCTGGCAGGGTCAACTCGGGATTGACCTGCTGCGCCTGCAAGGCCTTGATCTGCTGGTTCAGGGCTTCCAGCTGGGTGTTGGTGGCGCGCAGGTCCGAGCTCAGCGCCACCGCCTGCTGCTTGCGCTCCTGCAGGGCGTTGCTGACCTGCAGCGACTGCTGGCGTTGCTGTTCCACTTCCTGCTGCAGGCCGCGCAGGCGGCGCTCATTCATGGCCACCAGTTTCTCGCTGTAAGCCTTGCCGGCCTGCAACCGGATCGTGTCCAGATAGACCTGGGCCAGCTGCTTGGTCTGGTCGGCGAAGGTGAGATAAAGCGTCTCGGCGTTCTCGACGGAGTCGGTGCGGATGACCCGCCAGAATTCCTTCTCGTGGAACAGCGCCACGTAGTAGTTCAGCGAATCGGCATGGAACAGCAGGCTGGCACCGTAGTTACCGTTGTAGGTGGTGCGCAGCTCGGTAAGTTCCTGGTTGCCCATCAAGCGTTTCAGCTCGGCCACGGTATTGCCCACCGCGCTGTCTTCGCTGTTGGCGGGGGCGGCCGGTACCTCGGCTTCACCGCGCTGCCAACGGCCAGCCATCGCAACCGGTGCCGTGAGCACGCCAATGACCAGGAGTAGTGCACAGCCAAACCGGCTCGGAAGCATTTCGATCCTTCTCATAAGTCCCCGTAATTCCCCCCGAATTGCGATGGCCGTCGCATTTCATGAATGCGCCTTGTTCGTACCCGAGCATAGCACGCGATCTGGCGCTGGAAAGCATTGCGGCGTGGGCTTCTGCACTGTTCGGGAAGGCGCTCATTCGACCAGCTGGCTGCGGCCGCATTGGATCGACTGCATGTGCACGTCGGTACGGCCCAACTGCAGGCCCAGGACGTCCGACAGCAGCTTTGACAGCAGGTTGCCGACGCCATCGAGCAGCGGCCGCAAGGTGTTGTCGATGACGGGTTTGAGCAACAGGCAGAGCACGCTGCTGCAGCTTCCGCTGCCGGTCACCGGGTTGTAGCCGCCGCTGCCGCTGAGGCCACCGGGCTTGGTCTGCAGGTACTTGGCCAGCGAATTGCTGACGCAGTCATTGAAGGCCAGGCCGGCGATCAGGCCCTGGCAGGATGTCAGCCCGAGTACGTCGAGCAGGCCGCCGAGCACGCTGGGCTTGCTGATCGTGGTCTCGTAGAGAAAGCCCTGCCAGACGTCGCCCTGCACTTTCTTTGGCGTGCAGCCCAGCAGCCAGCTGTCGCAGGTTGGGATCTCGGTGGTCCAACTGCCAAGTGCCGGGAGATTGGCATCGCTGTTGCCATTGGTCAGGGCCTGCACCACGACGGCGGGCTGGTACAGGCCGTTTTTCTTGGTGGCTTCCAGATACTGCACGGCCAGATCCTTGGCCGCATCGCTGCTGTTGCCCTGTGGAGCGAACAGTGACTGCACGGTGCCGAGCAAGGCATCGACGAGGTCCGATACCAGCTTGCCCACCTTCAGGTCATTGGGTTTGACGGTGCCGGTCTGGCCAGCGCTCAAGGTCAGCTGATCGCTCTGTGACAGTGCTTCCAGCGAAATCTTCTTGTTGAGCACATCGCGGCCGAGCAGGCTGACCAGGGTCTCGTTGCCAAGCCCGGTGCGGCACAGCTCACGGGTGGAGTCCCATGGTGTGGTGGCCTTGCCGATGCAGACGTTGGCGATGGCGCTGGTGACGTCGACCTTGGCCGTCGCCGGTTGGGTTGAACAATCGATGGCGGTGAGTTGGCCGAAGCCGTCGATCACGTCGATGTAGGTGGGCAGTTTGATGCGCGTGCCCAACCAGTTCAGTACCGTGCCAAGTGCGGGAATCCGTTGCGAGTCGATATCCAGGAACAGCCGCACCTGGCTGTTGTAGGCGGTGGTTCCAACCGGGCCGATGCCGATCGAGGCAGGCTCGACAATGCTGGCCTTGGCTTTGAGCAGGCCGAGGACGTCCAGCTGCGGAATCTCGACGGCGTGCTTGGAGTTGGCGATGGAGATGCTGGTGCCAAGCAGGTCGAGCGCATTGAGGTCCACATCCAGCGCGCCGTTGGCCGCTTCGCTGCCGCCGGCGATCTTGGCGAACAGGCCCGCGCTGCTGGCGGTGGAGCCCAACTGCACCAGCGCGTTGCTGATACCGGCGCCAAGCAGCTTCTGCTGCAGCAGGCGCAGGTCGACGCCGGCCAGTCCCTGCTGGTTTGCCAAGCTGGCCATCACTTCCAGCAGCCTGCCGACGGAGACCTGGTTGGCGGCAAGCAGGCTGTTCAATTCACCGACGTTGATGTCGGTGGCTACCGGGATGCCCAATGCCTGCAGCAGCCCCCTGGGGGTGATCTTGACGTTGGCCAGGCCCTGGTAGCTGGCGATCTGGGTCTGGGTCAGATCGACGCCGACCAATCGCAATATCCCCTGCAGCGGCGCATTGCTGTTGGTGTTGAGCAGCCGCGAACCGACGCTGAATGCCGCCTGCGGGGAGCTGCGCTTGGCAACGGCGGTGGCGCTGATGCGCGGCAGGGAGGTGAGCTGGCCCAGCAGCGGTACAGCTTGCCGTGAGGCGGTGACCTGTACCGCATTCAAGGGGCGGTTGTTGGCAACGCCGACAAAGCGGGCGCCCGGTGCCAGCTCTGCGCCCCAGTAGCCGCAGCTGATCGCCAGTTGACCGGCGAACTGATTGTCGGTCAGTGCGTTGTTGCGCGCGGCCAGGTTGTCCTTGTAGTCGGTGGTGCACAGCTCGAGGCGTTGCGCGCCCGCCAACGCAGCCAGGTCGGCGGTCTTCTGCACATCCCGCTTGCTCCAATACAGGTAACCGACCTCGACCAGACCGAGTATCACCACCAGGCCGAGCAGCAGCAACAACATTGGCAGGCCTGCACCGCCACGTTGACGCGTGGTGTTGGGCAGATCGCGTAGCGCGCGTGACGGTGGAAGTGAAGCCGGGCGCGGGCTGTCCATGGTTGGCCTCAGCGGCTGCCGCCGCCTTGCTTGGGATTGGGGAGTGCTGCCTCGAAGTACTCGGGGATGGGGTGATCAAAGCTGTTGAGATAACGTTGGTAGCTGCGACTGGCGGCCTCGCCGAGCATCGGCAGCGCGGTGCCGGGGCGGGTGCTGTCAGCCTGTAGCTGCAACAGGGCGCGGGTGGTGTCGCCCACTTGTGAACGTGGCAGGTCGGCAAAGCTGGTGGTCGCCACCGGCGTGCTTGCGGTGGCAGCGCTTGTTGCACTCGCCGTGCTGCCAGTGTGTGCGCTGGCTGCAGTGCTGGTATCGGCCATGCGTTCGATCAACGGTGCGTGCTGGGCCGCGGCTGATGCGCAACTGCCGAAGCTGCACAGCAGCACTGCTGCTGCGATGGCTGCCGTCCGGATCATGGCGTTACCTCCTGCGAAGTGGTCGACGAGGGGCTGAAACGATCAAGCATCGAGCCGGGTGGGCGCGGCACATGCGTGGCCCTGGTTGCTGGCTGCTGGGCAGCCAAGGCGGTCGTATTGCCCGCTGCCGCCGCTTCGGGAATGGCAGCGGCGACCGGTTGCCGCAACGTCTGCGCCAGGCGATAGATCTCGCTTCGGGTTGCCGGCGGTAGATTTGCCCGCTGCATCATGCTTTCTGCGGTTGTTGCCTGGCCGGACAGCAACGCCCACAGCGCAAGATTGGAGATGGCGCGGATGTTGTCCGGCCCCAGTTCGGCGGCCTTGGCCAGAGGCGCCCGTGCCGGTTCGATTTGACCGGCCTGCAACAGAGCGAAGCCCAGGTCGCCGAGGTAGGCGATATTCAGTGGGTCGGCACGCACCGCGTTGTCGAGTGCAAGTCGCGCACCGGCATGGTCACGCGCGGCTGCTGCGATAAGCCCAAGCCCGTGCCAGGCCGGCGCGGCTTGTGCGCCTTTGGTCAAACCACGGTAAATGGCGGTTGCGGTTGCATCATCGCCGGTTTCGCGCAGCGCGTTGGCCTGCAGGATGCGCAGTTCCGGACTGTCGCCGAAGCGCTGCCGGAAGGCGTCGATATGGGCCAATGAAGCGTAGTAGGCACCTTGCTCCTGCATCTGCCTGAGCAGGCCAAGGTACATGCCGCGATCGTCCTGCGCGGCTTCGACCAACGCCGGTTCGATCGGTGGTTGTTTGTAGGCGGCATGGTTGCCGCCACAGCCAGCGAGCAGGGCAGGGGCCAGTACGATTAGCAGCAACGCGTTGGTCTTCATCAGGTTGGCTCCCATTACATTCCCTTGATCGCGGCAGCCAGCGAAATGATGGCCGGTCCGGCAAGTACCAGCATCAGTGCAGGCAGCAAGGTGATCATCATCACCACGGTCATCTTCACCGAGAGCTTGCCGACCTTCTCCTTCATCTTCATCCGACGCTGTTCGCGCAGGCGCATGCCGAACTGCTTGAGCGGTTCCTGCACGGCGCCGCCGTGCTGGTGCACCTGCAATATCATCTGCATGAGACTGCGCAGGTCGTCGTTGTCGAAGGACTCGGAGAGCCGTCGCAGCGATTGCGCGCGACTGCGGCCGCGGCTGTAGCTGGCATTGGCGACCTGCAGTTCGTGGCCCAGTACCGGGATGGCAATGTGCAACTTTTCGCCAACCATCTGCAGGCTTTGGTCGATGCTGAAGCCAACACCTTGCAGCAGGCGCAGCAGGTCGATCAGCAAGGGCAATTCTTCATCCACTTTCCTGCGCAGGCGACTGGCCCAGCTGCGCAGCAGCAGCTTCGGCAACAGAATGCCAAGCGCAAAGCCGACCAGCACGATGATGACCATGTCGCCGCCATGCGGCCGCAACAACAGCACGGCGATGAGTGGCATCAGCAAGGCAAGCAGCAGGCGGGTGGCAAGGAAGGCGGCGGTGCCGGTGTTGTGGTTCCAGCCAACCTGTTCCAACAGCAGCTTGTCCTCGGGTGCAAGCAGCGCTTTCTGCACGCGGCTGCCGTCGAAGTGCTGGCCGACGGCGGCGAGGTCACTCAGGCGCTGCCGCCACCAACCGGCTTTCGGCGCTTTGTCGTGTTCCAGGTGCTGGGCCGTGTCCAGAGCGGTCTGCAATGCCGCGCCCGCCTGCTGGCTGCGGCGCCCGCGGTAGAGCAGGCCGCCCGCAGCCAGTACCAGGGCAAGCACGACCAGCATCATGGCGATGGCGTACAGCTGGTTCATGCGACTCTCCGGCGGAGCTGGGGGGTGATGGAGGGCGTCATAGCGACTTGGCCAGCCGGTACAGCAGGAAGCCGCCAAACAGTTCAAGCAGCACCGCGATCAACAGGATTTTCTTGCCGAGCGGTTCCTGGAACATGGGCTGGAAGAAGTCCGGGCTCATCAAGGCCATCGACAAGGCCGCGCCGACTGGCAGCAGCGCAAGTACCCAGGCAGACATGCGGGTCTCGGAGGTGGTTGCCTGCAGTTCGCGTTGGACTTCTTCCAGGTCGCGCATGAAGTCGCTCATGCGCTGCAGGATCTGGTCGCTGCGGCCGCCGATGCGGATGCTGGTGCCGAGGATCACCGCCAGCATTTCCAGCGGGCGCAGGCGATAGGCCTGCGCGGCGTGTTGCAGGGCACGATCCAGGTCCATGCCTGCGCGGGTATAGGTCAGGGCGTTGTCGAGGATGGGGCGCAGTGGTGGATCGACATTCTGGGTGGCGCTCTGGAAGGCCATCGACAAGCTGTTGCCGATGCCGGCGATGCGCACCATGTTTTCCAGGAAGTCGGGCATCTGCGCGACCAGCCGCTGCTGGATCTTGTCGATGCGCCGGTACAGCCATAGCGCCACCGCCAGCAGATACAGCGCCAGTACGAATGCGCCAAACCAGGCGCTGCTAAGGCGCAGGCCAGCCCCGATGGTGACGGCGATGCCGGGCAGCGCGATCAGGATCAACGTGCGCACCGAGTCTTTCAACCCCGCCCGACGCAGCAGCTCGGCCCAGCGTCTGCTCGGTGGACGGCTGTTGCGGGCGTCATCGGCGGCGCGCTGCGAACCCGGCTGCGAGAGACGGGTGTCGGCGTGGCTGGCGGCAGCGCGCTGCTGCACGCGTGTTGCCAAACCCCACCACAGGCCCATCGCCAGCGCCACCAGCAGCACTGCGAAACTCCCGAGCAGCAAGGGCAGCATCATGAAGAAAAGCTCCCCATGTTGGCCTCGCGCAGCTCCTGCCGGAACGGCTCGAGCTTGTGGCAGTGCGGGTGAAAGCCCAGGCCTGTCCAGCGGTCGCGTTCGCGGCTGTCCTGGTCGATCCAGGTCTCATGCTTGAACAGCTCCTGGCTGGTGATGACGTTGTCGCTGACGCCGGTAATCTCGGTGATGGAGACGATCACCCGGCGGCCACTGCCCAGGCGCGAGATCTGCACGATGAAGTCGATGGCGCCGGCAATCTGCCGGCGCAGGCTGTCTTCGCTGCCCTGGAAGCCGGCAAAACCAGCCAACATTTCCAGTCGATACAGGCAGTCGCGGGCATTGTTGGCATGCACGGTAGCCATTGAACCGTCATGGCCGGTATTCATCGCCTGCAGCATTTCCAGCACCTCGGCGCCACGCACTTCGCCGACCACGATGCGGTCCGGGCGCATGCGCAGGCTGTTGCGTACCAGTTCGCGGATGCTGACCGCGCCACTGCCATCAAACCCGCCCATGCGTGATTCCAATCGCACTACATGCGGGTGATTGAGGGCCAGCTCGGCGGTGTCCTCGACGGTGATGACGCGCTCGTTGTGCGGAATGAAGGTCGCCAGAGCGTTGAGCAGCGAGGTCTTGCCGGAGCTGGTGCCGCCGGAGATCAGGATGTTGCAGCGGCCACGCACCATCGCGTTTAGCAGGGCGTACATCGGCTTGTCGAAGGCACCGCGGCCCAGCAGCTCATCGGGGGTGAACGGGTCCTTGCGGAACTTGCGGATGGAGACCATCGGCCCGTCAACGGCCAACGGCGAAATGATGGCGTTGAGGCGGCCGCCATTGGGCAGGCGCGCGTCGACCATGGGGTTGGAGTCGTCCAGGCGGCGGCCGAGTGGCGCGATGATGCGGCGCAGGATGCGCAGCAGGTGGCGGTCATCGCCGAAACGCTGGGTAGAGCGGCGCAATATGCCGCCGGCCGAGACATGTACATCCTTGTAGCCATTGATCAGGATGTCTTCGATCTCCGGGTCATGCAGCAGATCATCGAGCGGTCCAAAGCCTGTCAGCTCCTTCTGCAGGGCGCTGGCAACGGCTTCCATCTCGTGCGCGTTGACCGGGATCTTCCACTCCTTGACGAAGGCGGCGGTCTGCGTGCGCACGAACTTGCCGATGGTTTCCGGCGACCATGAATCGATGTCGACGCGCTGGTCCTCGACATGGTTCAACAGGTATTCGTGTGCCGCCGACAGCACGGTCTGGAACTGCTCGGTCTGTTCGAACGGCACGTTCGGCACTGGTTCCACCGACAGTGCTGCTGCGGCGATGCGCGGGGACAAGGGGGTGACTTTGTCTTCCATTGTTATCTACCCAGCAGATTGGCGAGACGGGCCAGCGGTGATGCCGGTGCGGTGGTTGGTGGCGTTGCCAGCCGACGCCGGTCCAAGCGCTGCAGCAGCGGCTGCAGTGCCTTGAGATAGGGGTCGCGTGGAGCTGCATCGGTGAGCAAACGGCCCAGTCCTGCATTGGAGCGCAGCACCCGCGAACGGTCCGGAAGGGTGGCCAACAACGGCAGATTGAAGCGCTGGGCGATCTGGGTGTCGGCCAGCCCGCCGTTGGCATCGAAGCGGTTGACGATAAGTTGCAGGCGGTCGTCGCGCAGGCCGCGGCTTTCGAGCTCGCGCATGGTCTGGTCCAGCGATACCAGTGAACCGATCGCCTGATCGGTGACCAGCCAGACCTCGGACGCGCTCTTGAGCAGGGTGGTGGGCAGCAGTTGCACCGGCAGGCCACCGACATCGCACAAGCTCAGTGGGAAGACGCTGCGCAGACGATCGAGCAGGGAAATGGGTTCATGCTTCTTCAGCAGGCTGCCACTGGCGATGCCGAGCAGGGCCATGCCGCTGGCATGGTGGGCGAACGCGGTGCCGACGAAGGTACGGTCCATCCGCTCGACGCTGCGTAGCGATTCTTCATAGCTGAAGTGACTTTCCATGCCGAGGTAGAGCGCGGCGTCGGCAGCGGGTTGACCCAGGTCGATCAGCAGCAACCAACCCTGCAGGGCGGCAACATCGGGCGAGACCGGGTTCTGCTCGGCCAGGCTCACCCCGAGATGGGTCGCCAAGGTGCTGGTGCCGACGCCAGGGCGCACCCCCAACAACACGATCAGGCGACCGTCAGGGCGAAGGTCCGGGGTCGCGGCTGCGCGCACAGGGCTGGGAGCCGCACCGACGCGCTCGAACACTTCCAGCATCTGTGCGGTGTTGTTGTCGATATCGACAAAGTCGCAGACCCCTGCGCGCATCGCCGCCAACAGGTGTGCCGCCTGCTCGGGGCCGGTGGTGCCCAATCCAATCATGGCCGGGCAGCCGGGCAGGGCGTGCAGTTGGCGGGCGAGGTCGGTGGAGTAGGCGGCGTTGCCGCCGCAGTAATCGAGCAACACGAAGGCCGAGCCTGCTGCTGCGTCCAGCAGCTGGCGCGGATTGGTTTCGCGACTATCGACCCAGCGCAGATTTGCCTGCCCAGCAAGTACGGAACCCAGACGCGCCATGTGGCGGTTATCCGGTGCGTACAGCAGCAGATTCAATTCGGCATGGCTCTGGGTCTGGGGCAAGGGCATCACCGGGGGCATGGGGGCACTTCAGCGTGAGAAGCCGGGGAGTTGGTCAGGGCTGGCCGGGTGCAGCAACCATGCGCCCCAGACCGGAAGTTTGGGTTGTGCTTCGCGTTGGCCAGGCAACGGGATCTCGGTGCCTCGCGCCAATGGCTTGACCAAGCGCGGCGTCACCACGATCACGAGCTCCTTGTCCTCGCGCTTGTAGCTGAGGTTGCGGAAGAACGAGCCAAGTATCGGGATGTCGCCCAGCAACGGGATCTTGTTGACGTTCGAGGACAGCTGGCTGCTGACCAGGCCACCGATGACGAAGCTCTCGCCGTCGCCCAGTTCCACCGTGGTGTCGGCGCGGCGGGTGGAGATGGCGGGAATCTGGGTGCCGTCCAGGGTGATGCCGCGGGTGTAGTCCAGGTCACTGGCTTCCGGTGCCACCTTCAGCGCGATGCGGTCTGCCGACAGTACGGTAGGGGTAACCGTCAGGCCGATGCCGAAGGGTTTGAAGTTCACCGTGGTGGTACCAAGCCCTTGCGGTTCAAGAATGGGAAGTTCGCCGCCGGCCAGAAAACTGGCGCTTTGGCCCGACAACGCCACCAGCGTCGGTTCCGCCAGCACCCGCGCCATGCCATTGGCCTGCAGCAGATCGATGTTCGCATCCCAGGCGCCGGGGATGGACTTGGCTACCAGCTTGAATGCGGATGAAAGCGCACCGCCGTCATTGCTGCCACTGGGTGAGGTGATGCCGTAGCTGAAGCCGCCATTGATGTTCTTGAAGCTGATGCCGACCTGGCGCAGCACGCTCTTGTTGAACTCCACCACCTTGACTTCGACCTGCACCACGCCGCCGCTGCTGATGGTGGTTGCGTCGCTGATCATGCCTTTTTCGCCAACAGCCGAAGCCGCGGCCTTGCGACGGGCTTCATGCTCGAGCAGGGAGCCCGCACTGCCTGACAGCAGGGCTTGGCCCGCTTGCACGGTCAGCCCATTGGCGCTGCCATCCAGCAGTCCGCCCTGTACCGCGTTGCGCACGTCCACCCGGATGCGCATTGGTGCCGCCTGCTTCTGCAACCACAACAGCAAGGTGGTGCTGCCGGCGGACTTGCCAACCAGCAGGGCTTCGCTGTTGCGGCCGATGCGGGTGATATCTGCGATGGAAGGGTCGGCGATGGCGATCCGTTCGACCCCGGCGGGCAGGTTCCAGGGGCGTTGCTCGTTGAGTTCGAGCACGACAGTGTTGCTGCTCGCTTGTGCCTGTGCGGCGTGGGTCAGCGGTGGCATGAAACCACCCAGCCCGAACAGCGCCAAGGTGAACAACGCAGATGCGGTGATGGAAGAACGCTGGTGCAAGAGGATTCCTCCGGTCATGGCGAGGACTGCTGGTTGGAGGGGGGCGTGCCGCGGATGATTTCGATGCCTTGGCGGGGGGCTGGACGTGCGCCACGGTGGCGTTGCGGTGCGGCCGACGCAGTGCTCTGCGCGGGCGCTGGGCGGCGGCTGCCGCCGGCCAGTGCGTTCAGGTCGATACCGGCATAGGCGCGGTTTTCCGGGCGGGAGGCGGCTTCGGCAGCCGCTTGGTCAAGATTTCCGCGTAGCGCCAGCACCGCGGCCGGCTCGGTGAAAATGCCTTCATCGGCCAAGCCGGTGTCGCCGGGATTGCGCAGTGCCAGGAACAGTTTTCCGCTGTGTGCGGCCAGCAACAGGCGTCCTGCATCCTGTACGGGAACGGCCAGGATCGCACTGCGTGCCTGCGCGGCGTCGGCGTTTGTAGACCCGCTGCTACGACCATCACGTGATGCGATGGTTTCGGCTCGGCTGCCAGGTTCCGGTGGCGAGGCACCGACGTCGTTGCCCTGTTCGTCAGCGCTGTTGCCCACTTGCCCCACATCGGCGTTGCCGTAGCCCAATACCTGCAGGCGCGAAAGCAGCAGCCGGGCCTGTGTGTTGCTCTGGCCACTGCCAGCGCTGGAAGGGTCCTGCAGGCTCATGAACACATCGACGTAGTCGCCGGGCGTGACGCGGTTGCTGACCCCGGCAAGCTCATCAACCGGCACCGCGACCGCGCGTTCGCCGGGCTTGATGCCAATGGCGATGCCCTGGAGCAATTGTTCGCTGGTGATCATCGCGCCAGCAGCGATGTTCCTCGCCGGGGTGCGTCCTTCCACCTCATTGATGGCCGTGTAGCCGTTGGCCGGTGGCAAGGCCATTTCGGCAATACTGAGGTTGGCAGCGGTGATCGGTTGCCCGGCAGGCAGCTCCTTGCTCGCGACCACCACCATCCGCTTGGATGGATTGGCCGGTGGCGCTGCGTTGCTGACGTCGGCGGGCTGGGTTGCGCGCCGGCCGATTCCGAACGCCAGCACCATCAGCAGTGCCGCCACGGCCAGCAGCAGGATTGCAGCTATGCGTATTGCCTTGGGCATCTTGAAGCTCCTCCCCTTGGAGTCCGCGTTTAGCGGTCGCCTAGATCCAGTTGAACGACGGCGGTACTGCTCAGTGACTTGCCCATGGTCCAGCCCATCAACGTACCGGTCCCTGGCATGAAGGGATGCGCGTCATGGTTGTACGACGTGGTTACCTTGATGCACTTGACAGTGCTATCGGCGGCGCATGCATAAGGTTGAGACACGGCGATCGGTGCCGCATCGGCGCTGCTGCAGCCGGCTGCCGTCTTGGAGTAATTCAGCAGCCACTGCATCGAGCGAGCCGCTGCCTGGCAGGCATTGTTGCGTCGTTCGGCGGTGCTGCCGTAACGCAGGGAGGCGCGCGCGCCTTCACCTGCGGCCAAGGCGAGTGATTGCTGGGCGGCAAAAATCATCACGCCGGTGAAGGTGATGAACAGCAACGGCAGGACGCCGAACATCATCATCAACGCGAACTCGATGGTCACAACGCCGCACACACGCCGTCTGGCAGGCGCTCTCAGCCTAGACATGACCACCTCCGTTCATCACGACGACGATCATCGCCAGACCCAGATACGCGGCATAAGGAATGCCGCGGCGCCCACGGCGCGCAGAGCGCAGGTCCATCTGCCAATCCACCATCAGGCTGGAACCTTGCAGTGACTGCACCATCCGTTGCAGGCGCAGCGGTGCGCAGGAGGTTGCCGTCGGCCAGCTCAAGGCGACAAGCGCGTGCGCCCCGGCAGCCAGGCTGGCGATGATCCAGATGGGTAGCAGGGCGCTGCCGCCCAGCAGGAAGCCGATCACCGAAAACAGCTTCACATCGCCTGCGCCCATCCAGCCGATGGCATAGAAGGGCAGCAACGCTGCCAGCCCGATCACACCACCGAGCAGGCAACTGGCAAGCGATGGCGGGCTGCCGATCTGCAACAGCTGCATCGCCATGACACACACCAGCACGACCAGCAGTGCCCGATTGGAAACACGCCTGGCCATCAGGTCGCTGATCGTGACCTGGGCGCCGAGCAGCAACGCCGTCAGATAGGCGATGGTCATGGCCGCAGCCCCGGCTCAGGTGGTGCCGGTGCCGGTGCCGGCGCCACCAACCAGTTCGGTGAGCTTGGTGAGGACGGTCTGGAATACGGCCCTCAGGCCGTCGCGTGCGAAGAAAATGATCAGGCCCGCGACGACGGCTGCCAGCAGACCATACTCAAGTGCGGTAACACCGTCTTCTTCCCGGAAAAACCTGCGCAGCTGTGCGTTCATGGTGTTCTCCCTGATGACCCGGTGTCGGTGTTGCACCGACAGAAAGCCGGGCGATGGGCATTGCTGCCCGATTGAGGTCATTGGGATGCACATGACACCGGCAAGAGTGTGCCGACGGTCGCTCAGGTTGCCGGGTAGTGCCGGCAGTTCCCTACCTTTGCTTCCGTTGTCCCCTGTCGGCATGCAGGGCATGCCCGGAAGCATCATTGCAATCGGTCCCGGCCACGGATGCGCAAATTCGGCAAGAACGAATTGTTTTTCATATATGTGATGGACTTCGCGATTAGGCAGTGGCGGAGCCGGCGTGAAGGCCATTTTTTTTTGTCAGTATCCATGACGCAGGGGCAGTTGAATGCATCTGTCGTGGCGATTCCGTAATACGAGTTTCAGGCTGTGCGGCAGGGGATTGCAGGTTGTGTTCGGTTACCTGCAATGGATGGCTGGGCTTCTGAAGCGCGTCCCTGACTCGGGGCGCAAAGGCGTTCACATGGATGCGGTAGTCGGCGGAAACGGTTTGCGGTCATTTGATCTGGCGTCGCTGAGCGGCACGCTACGCGTGTGCCACGTTGAACTGGTGCTGCTCGATGATCAGCCACCTACGGCATCGATCACCTCCTTTGTTCACGACCAGGCCTTGCTATGCACTTTCGAGGTCGGCGCACGTACCCGTGGTCGCTTCATGTTGCCGCTGGATTGGTGCCTGCTGGGATGCCTGCAGGCGGTGGATCCGGAAACCAGCTGGTGCCATGGCGTGCCCTTGGTATCGGGAAATATCGTGTCGGTAATGCCGGAAGGTGTTACCGAATTCGCCTTGGGCGCCGGCAGCCGGATGACCTTTGTGCTGGTCCCGCTCAAGCGGTTCCAGGAGCGTGCGGCAGCGCAGCGACTGGGTGGTCTTCTGGAAGAGGCGGCGGGCGTGCCGGTGTTGAGCAACCGTCCGCATGTGCCGCTGCAGGCTTACTACCAAGGCTTGCAAGAGCGCATACACCAGGGTGAAGTCGGTAGCGATGAGATCGATGCGATGCTCGATGCGCACGTCAAGGAAGTGGTGACCAATGGCCTGCCCGAGCGCGCTGGCTGCAATCGCAGCCGACGTGCCCGCTATCTTATCTTTCGCCGCGCCGAGGACATGATGTATGCCAATCTCCGGCGCCATATCTATATGCACGAGCTGTGCGACGCCGCGGGCGTCAGTGAGCGGGCACTGCGTTATGCGTTCGAGGAGCTGGTTGGGATATCCCCGGTACGCTATCTGTCGATGCTGCGCCTGTGCGAGGCGTGCCGCAGCCTGTCCAGTGCAGATGCAGGCCGCAAATCGGTCAAGTCAATCGCGCTGAGTTGCGGGCTGTGGGATTTGTCGCGTTTTGCCGACAGCTACCGCAGGGTGTTTGGCGAGTTGCCGAGTGAGACCTTGATGCGCGGCACTTACTCCACGGCCTGAGCTGCGCCGGGCAGCTGCGTGATGCCCATCACTTAACCGCAGTGGTTGCCGAATACGTGCATTTGCGTGCCGCTAACGGGTATCGCTTTGCCAAATTGCCGTATGGATATGCCGGATGCGGGCAAACCACCGGACTTGAAAGCGTTGTACTGGCCTCACGAACGAAGACCTGTCCGCTCCGGGATGGGTCGAACCGGAGGCTCCACATGAACCGCATTTATCGTCTGGTCTGGAACCGCGCACTCAACGCCTTCGTCGTAGGTTCCGAGCTGGCCAGCGCACAGGGGAAACGTTCTGGTCCGGCAAAGTTGGCGCCGTCGGTGTCGTGGAGCCTGGCGGGTCTGGGCAGCGCCATCGCGCTGGCCATGGCCGGGCCCGCATCCGCGACCGACGCCAAGCTTGCCGACCTGCAGGATCTGGTCGCCAAGTACAGCAACACCGACGCACAGCAGATTGTCGCCACCACCTTGCCGACAGCTGGTGCCGGTGCTGCGCTAAATACGTCGGTGACGTTGCCGGCGTTGCTGCAGGTGGACGTATCGGCGGCAGCCGCGATCAAGCCGCATGTTGCCACTGTGCCAGCGGCGGTACGCGCACGGGTGGGTGTGCGCGGCTCGCTGCCGAAGCTGCATCCCCATGGTGGGGCCGGTTCACCTGCTGCAGCGCTGTCAGTCGTAACGGATGCCGCACTCGCAGTGAAGCCGCTGGCGGCTTCGGCCAATGCTGCAGTTACTGCAACGGTTGGCCCGTTGACCGGAACTGGTGCGGGCCTGCAAGGCATTGCCGCGGTGTTGCTGCCTGGCAAGGAGGAGGGCGGAAGTCCGTTGCACGGAACATTGCTTTCAACGGCTGGCGCGGTCAAGGAGCTCACTGGCGAGGTGCTGACCGGCGAGCCGGTGGCAGCGGTGGAAACGCTGACCTCCCATGTGGGGACGACGTTGACGCCGATTGGCCAGCATCTGGGCAGCGGCGTTGAAGATTTGGTCGGTGGGCTGCTGCCGGGCCAGCAGGGTGGAAGTCCGTTGCAGGGCACGCTGGCTGCAACGGTGGGCGCGGTCAAGGAAGTCACTGGCGAGGTGCTGGCAGGCCAGCCGGTCGCAGCGGTGGAAACGCTGACCTCCCATGTGGGGACGACGTTGGCGCCGATTGGCCAGCATCTGGGCAGTGGCGTTGAAGGTTTGGTCGGTGGGCTGCTTCCGGGCCAGCAGGGTGGAAGCCCGTTGCAGGGCACGCTGGCTGCAACGGTGGGCGCGGTCAAGGAAGTCACTGCTGAGGTGCTGGCAGGCCAGCCCGTGGCAGCGGTGGAAACGCTCACCTCGCATGTCAGCACCACGGTGACCTCGGTTACCGGCCAACTTGGCAGTGGCGTTGCGGGTGTGGGTGAGCTGTTGCTGCCAGGCGCAGAGCAAGGTGGCAATCCGGTGCTTGGTGCCGTGACCGGTACGGTGGGCGCCGTCGAGGACCTGACCGGCGGGCTGGTCGAGGGGACCGGCCTGGGGGGTGTTGTGAATGGCGTGGTCGACGGCACTGCGCCGGTGCTGGACGGCGTAGGCGATCTTCTTGGTGCGGTGGTGGGGGGCGTGACCGGCTCGAACACGCTGGGGACAGGTGTCACCAATACGGTTGGGACACTGACCGGCGGGCTGCAGGACACGACCGGCGCGCTGGCCAACGGCGACGTGACCGACACGGTGCAGAATCTGTTGGAAACAGTCGACAACACCGCCTCCACGCTGCTCGGTGCGACCGGCAATACGCTGGGCGGCATCACCGGCTCCGGGTCGGGTGTGAGTGGTGTGACCGGCGCTCTGAGTGGCGTGATCGGTGGTGTGACCGGCGGGTTGTCGAACGTTGTTGGTGGCCTCACCGGCAATCCGGTGGTGCCCGCTGCACCGCCGGCAACCAGCTCAGGCCCATCAGGCCTGATCGTCGGCAATGGTGGTCTGGTCGGCTCGGTGAACCAGTTGGTGGATTCGCCGCTTACCTCCATCCTCGGCGGCAATGGCTATATCAACAGCGGTAGCCTGAAGGTCAACAGCACCAACGTGATGCAGACCTATTCCGAGGTCTCGGTGCTGGGTTTGCCGGTGGTCAACCTGAGTCCGGTAGGCAGTCTGCTGGACGGGCTGGGTGGTTTGAGCACCGGCGGCAACTCGCATTTGACCCTGATCGGCGGGGTTACCTCCGACAGCTACATCACCAACATCAACAATGGCGACCCGGGTGGACTGCTTGGCCTGGTGTTGCCGGATGGCGCTCCGGGTTGGGCCTCCGACTGCCTCAATGTGCTCGGCGCGGTGACTGCCAAGTGCTGGGCGGTGCCTGCAGCGCAGGACTACCAGGTGCTGATCGGTGACGGCGCGTTTGCAAACGGCTCCAAGGAAGTGGTGATCGGCAGCAACGCCGAGCATCGCCTGGCAACGCAGACGGCGGACCAGGTGTTCATCGATGCCGCGGGCGGCAAGACCGGTGTACCGACGGCTGACTACGATGCACGGCTGGGTCATTCGGTGGTGGTGGGCGACAGCGCCAAGGGCACCGCCAACGCGCAGACCCTGCTTGGTGCCGGTGCAACCTCGGACAAGGCCAACAGTGTGGCGCTGGGCTTCAAGTCCAATGCTGCGCGCGGCGGCCAGGACAATTACACCGCGTTCGGTTTGAGCGCTACCCAGACCTCCATCGGTGAAGTTGCGGTGGGTTCGGCGGGGCGTGAGCGCCAGATCACCCATGTCGCCGCCGGCAGCCAGGACACCGATGCGGTGAACGTCAAGCAGTTGCGCGGCGCACTGGACCAGATTGACGATCTGGGGCTGGCCGCCGTGGTCTATGACGAAGACGCAAATGGGGTCGTCAACTACGGCAAGGTAACGCTGGGCAGCGGTCAGGCAGTCAGTGGCACGGTGCTGGCGAATCTTGCGGCCGGCTCGGTTGCCGCGGGCAGCATGGAGGCGGTCAACGGAGGGCAGCTGTTCGGGCTGGGCGGCTCGATGGCGACCTATCTGGGCGGCGGTGCGACGTTCAACGGTGGCGTGCTTGGCGCGCCGAGCTACCAGATCAACAGCATCGGTGTGCTGGGTGCGGTTTCACTGCAGTCATACGCAAACATCGGCAGCGCGTTCACCTCCATCAGCGACTCGTTGGCAAACCTGACCAACCTGTTGCCGGGCAATGTCCCGGGCAGCAGCGATCCATTGGCGGTGAAGTACATCGCCGACGGTGCCGGTAATCCGACCAACGCAGTACGTTTGACCGGCAATGGCAGTGGTGCGGCGGTGGCCCTGGGCAACGTGGCTGCGGGCAATGTCGCCACTGGCAGCCTGGATGCGATCAACGGTGGGCAACTGGCCACAACCAACCAGGCACTTGCGTCTGCCATCGGTGGCACGCTGCAGTACAACAGCACTACCGGGCAATGGAGCGCAGCCAGCTTCAACGTTACTTCGATCAACAGTAGCGGTGTTGGTACCCAGCAGACGCTGGGCAATGTCACCGACGCCTTGGCGGCGTTGGATGGCTCCATCGTCAACGTCAACAATCGCATCGACAACATCCAGAACGGTGGTGCCGGCAACCAGTACTTCGCCGTCAACTCAACCAAGGCAGCTGCTTCGGCCACCGGGCAGGACAGTGTGGCTGCCGGCCCGCAAGCCAAGGCCAGTGGCAACCAGGCGGTTGCCATCGGCAACGGTGCCAACGCGTCTGCTGCCGGCAGCGTGGCGTTGGGCGCAGGCTCGGTGGCCACCCGTGCCAACACCGTGTCGGTCGGTGCCGCCGGCGCCG
The DNA here is from genome assembly GCF_056854515.1 of Stenotrophomonas sp. STEN063. Classification (NCBI taxonomy): domain Bacteria; kingdom Pseudomonadati; phylum Pseudomonadota; class Gammaproteobacteria; order Lysobacterales; family Lysobacteraceae; genus Stenotrophomonas; species Stenotrophomonas sp. STEN063. The sequence continues at coordinate 18,291 of NZ_JBXFWF010000022.1, read as the reverse complement.
AGCGTCAGATCACCAACGTAGGTGATGGCACCGAGGCCACCGACGCGGTGAATGTGCGCCAGCTGCAGGCTTCGCAGCAGGGCACCGTGCGCTATGACCAGAACACCGACGGCAGCACCAATTACGGCAGCGTGACGATGGGGCGCCCGGGCACCAGTACCGTCATCCACAACGTGGGTACCGGCGTGGCGCCTACCGATGCCGTCAATGTCGCGCAACTCAACAAGGGCATGGGGGAGGTCATGGACTGGTCGAAGAACTATACCGATCAACGTTTCAATGACGTAAGCCGCGACATGAAGCGCATCGATGACCGTGCTTCTGCAGGCGTCGCTTCGGCGATGGCGATGGCGGGTCTGCCGCAACCCACCGAGGCAGGAAAGCGCATGGCGTCGATGGCGGCCAGTACGTTCCATGGTGAATCGAGCATGGCGGTGGGCGTGTCCGGGGTCACCGATGGCGGCCGCTGGATCTACAAGCTCAGTGGCTCGGCCAATACCCGTGGTGATGGCGGGGTGACCGTGGGTGCTGGTTTCCAGTGGTAAGCGGTGCAACGGGAACCTGCAGGAATACAACCCTGGCTACGCATAGAGGACGCTATGAACAGGAAATGGACTGTACTTGCCTTGCTGGCAACGCTGACCGCCTGTGGCAAGGGCAACGTGCGAGAGGAGTTCCCGGACCCCGCTCGCGCCTATCCCGCAGGCGGCACTTACGTGAACCTGGACAACCTGCGCCAGTACGCGCCAGGCATGAACAAATCCCAGATCCAGGAGTTGCTGGGCACGCCACAGTTCAATGAGGGCTTGTGGGGTGTACGCAACTGGAACTACGTATTCAACTTCCGCCGTTCGGTAGGAGCCGAGCCGATCCAGTGCCAGTTCCAGGTCAACTTCGATTCCAAGGGGGTAGCCAGCGGTCAACGCTGGAAGCCGGACAGTTGCGCCGCCCTGCTGGAACCGGCTCCTGCCCCGGTCGCGCCGGCACCGCCTCCGCCACCACAGGTGGTGGCGCCGCTGCGGTTATCGGCCGATGCCCTGTTCGCCTTTGACAGCGCCAACCTGTCAGCGGCGGGGCGGGCGAAACTGGATGAATTCGTGCAGGACCTCCGTGCCAGCAACGCGGCGCAGACGCTGAACATCATCGGCTACACCGATCGCATCGGCAGTGATGCCTACAACATGGATCTGTCGCGGCGGCGCGCGCAGAGCGTGCGCAACTACCTGGTGCAGCGAGGCATCCCTGCTGCTGCGATCCATGCCGAGGGGCGCGGCAACAGTGCGCCGCTGGTGCAATGCGATGAGGCTGCTGGTGCCGCACTGTTGGATTGCCTCGCGCCGAACCGCCGGGTCGAAATAGTGGTCGCCGGTGCCTGAGCCGAGGTTGCCGGGGTTGGCGACCGATGTCATTACCGGTCGCAGCCCTCACAATAGCGGCTGGTAGTCGTGGCAGCTGTGCCCCGGCCAGAGCGGGACAAGGTGTGCTGTGTTGAAGCGGAACAATGCAATGGTCTGGGCAGGTCCACTGGCGGCAGTGGTTTTCGTGGCGGCAGTCGTGGGTTTCGGCATGCAGCTGCACGGTTATGACCAGATGCGCCACCCGGTGTCGCTGCTCGGCGCGCGAGGCATCCCCGGCGGTACTGCCTTCAGCCTGCTGGGCTTCGTGGTACCGGGTCTGCTGGCTGCGGTGGCGGCACTGGACCTGATCCTGCGCATGCCGGCCGCTGCGCCGCGTCCGCTGCGGGTTGGTGGACAGATGCTGTTGCTGGCCGCCATCGCCTTTGCCGCGATGGGCCTGTTTCCCCTCGACGTGGATGACATCGAGAACCGCGCCAGCCAGTTCCACGCCAGCGCCTGGTTGCTGTGGTTGCTGGCGTTCACTGCCGCCGCCATCGCCCTGCGGTTTGGGGCGGGCAAGGCCAAAGGCTGGCGGTCCTTGTCGACGCTGACTCTGGCCTGTGTGCTTTGGGTCGTCTGCAGTGCCTTCCTGTTCGAGATCGCCATGCCGGTGGCAATGGCGCAGCGTTTGGCGTTTCTGGGTTGGCTGGTATGGCTGGTGGGCGCGGCCCGGCTGGCACCGGCGCGCAGCTGAGCGGCGCGGCACAATCACCACGCTGGCGGGGCAGGGCACGCGCAGTCAACGCGCCCGGCGCTGGCTTTGGAAATTGGCGGTTTTTTAAAAGCCCTATATTTCAATGACCTGCATGCCTTGCTGGATGCTGGCCTGTGGCCGGATTGGAGTGCAATGATGCACTGCGGTACCCTTTGCCGCTTTGCCGTTGCCCAGCGTTGACATGTCCAGCGTCGAACCGAATATCTACGATCCCCAGCAGGTTGAAGCCGCCGCCCAGAAGTTCTGGGAGGCCGAGAAAGCATTCGAGGTGAACGAAACCTCGGACAAGCCCAAGTACTACTGCTTGTCGATGCTTCCGTACCCGTCCGGTGCGCTGCACATGGGCCACGTGCGCAACTACACCATTGGCGACGTCATCAGCCGCTACAAGCGCATGACCGGCCATAACGTGCTGCAGCCGATGGGCTGGGATGCGTTCGGTCTTCCGGCCGAAAACGCCGCGATCAAGAACAAGACCGCGCCGGCCAAGTGGACCTACGCCAACATCGGCCACATGCGCAGCCAGCTCAAGTCGCTGGGCTATGCGATCGACTGGTCGCGTGAGTTCGCGACCTGCACGCCGGACTATTACGTCCACGAGCAGCGCATGTTTACCCGCCTGATGCGCAAGGGCCTGGCCTACCGCCGCAACTCGGTGGTGAACTGGGACCCCGTCGACAACACCGTGCTGGCCAATGAGCAGGTCATCGACGGCCGCGGCTGGCGTTCCGGCGCACTGGTCGAGAAGCGCGAGATCCCGCAGTGGTTCCTGCGCATCACCGATTACGCCCAGGAACTGCTGGACGGCCTGGATGAATTGCCGGGCTGGCCGGAATCGGTCAAGACCATGCAGCGCAACTGGATCGGCCGTTCCGAAGGCCTGGAAATCCAGTTCGACGTGCGTGACGTGGATGGCGCCGCGCTGGATCCGCTGCGTGTGTTCACCACCCGCCCGGACACGGTGATGGGCGTGAGCTTCGTCTCCATTGCCGGCGAACACCCGCTGGCCGTGCATGCCGCAAAGAACAACCCGCAGCTGGCTGCCATGCTGGCCGAGCTGAAGCAGGGCGGTGTCTCCGAGGCTGAGCTGGAAACCCAGGAAAAGCGCGGCATGGACACCGGCCTGAAGGCCATCCATCCAGTCAGCGGCGAACAGGTGCCGATCTGGGTCGCCAATTTCGTGCTGATGGGCTACGGCACCGGCGCAGTGATGGCCGTTCCGGGCCACGACCAGCGTGATTTCGAGTTCGCCACCAAGTACAGCCTGCCCAAGCTGCAGGTCATCGCGCTGAAGTCGCCCAAGAACGACGACGAACGCAGCTACGATGCCAACCGTTGGCAGGACTGGTACGGCGACAAGACCCGCGAAACCGAGCTGGTCAATTCCGCCGAATTTGACGGCCTGGATTTCCAGGGCGCCTTCGAGGCACTGGCCGAGCGTTTCGAGCGCAAGGCCCAGGGCCAGCGCCGGGTCAACTACCGCCTGCGCGACTGGGGCGTGAGCCGCCAGCGCTATTGGGGCTGCCCGATCCCGGTGATCTACTGCGACAAGTGTGGCGCGGTGCCGGTGCCAGAAGACCAGCTGCCGGTGATCCTGCCGGAAGACGTGACGCTCAACGGTACGGGTTCGCCGATCAAGGCCGACCTGGAATGGCGCAAGACCACCTGCCCGGACTGCGGCGGCGCGGCCGAGCGCGAAACCGATACCTTCGACACCTTCATGGAGTCGAGCTGGTACTACGCCCGCTACACCTCGCCGGGTGCACGTGAGGCAGTGGACAAGCGCGGCAACTATTGGCTGCCGGTCGACCAGTACATCGGCGGCATCGAGCACGCCATCCTGCACCTGATGTACTTCCGTTTCTTCCACAAGCTGATGCGCGATGCGCGCATGGTGGACAGCAACGAGCCAGCGCAGAACCTGCTGTGCCAAGGCATGGTCATCGCCGAGACCTTCTACCGCCAGAACAGCGACGGTTCCAAGGATTGGTTCAACCCGGCCGACGTGGACACGGTGCGCGACGAGCGCGGCCGTATCACCGGCGCGACCCTGCGTGAAGACGGCCAGCCGGTGGTGATCGGCGGCGTCGAGAAGATGTCCAAGTCCAAGAACAACGGCGTCGACCCGCAGACCATGGTGGCCAAGTACGGCGCTGACACCGTGCGCCTGTTCTCGATGTTCGCTGCGCCGCCGGAACAGTCGCTGGAATGGAACGAGGCCGGCGTCGACGGCATGGCGCGCTTCCTGCGCCGGCTGTGGGCAATGGTGCACAAGCACGCCGCCGACGGCGCTGCGCCGGCCCTGGACGCTGCTGCGCTGACTGCCGAGCAGAAGGCGATCCGCCGCAAGACCCACGAAACCATCAGCAAGGTCAGTGACGACTACGGTCGCCGCCACGCCTTCAATACCGCCATCGCCGCGGTGATGGAGCTGCTCAATACCCTGGCCAAGTTCGACGATGCCAGCGAACAGGGCCGTGCGGTGCGTCAGGAAGCCCTGCAGGCAGCAGTGCTGCTGCTGAACCCGATCACCCCGCATGCCTGTCATGCGATGTGGCAGCTGTTGGGCCACGCGCAGACCCTGCTCGAGGACCAGCCGTTCCCGCAGGTGGACACGGCTGCACTGGTCAAGGATTCGCTGACCCTGGCGGTGCAGGTCAACGGCAAGCTGCGCGGCACCATCGACGTGGCCGCCGATACCTCGCGCGAGCAGATCGAAACCCTGGCCAAGGACGAGCCGAACACGGCCAAGTTCCTGGCCGGGCTGACGATCCGCAAGGTCATCATCGTGCCGGGCAAGATCGTCAATATCGTTGCGGCGTAAGCCGCAACCGGTATCTCAAGTCCAGTTCACGCGGCATCAGGCAGGCTTGCTGCCTGTTGCCGCTCCCGGCCGGCTCATCCAGACTGTGTGCATGACTCGATACCTGACTGCCCTGATTCTCGCTGCCACCCTCACCGGGTGCGGCTTCCATCTGCGTAACAAGCTCGCGCTGCCTGCCGATATGCCGGCGGTGCAGGTGGATTCAGCGGTGCGTTACAGCGAACTGGTCAAGATCCTCAACCGCGGCCTGCGCTCTTCCGGCGCCACCGTGGTGGAAGACGGCGACACGCCTGCCGTGGCTGGCAAGACGCCAGGCGTTGCCCGTCTCTTGATCCGCTCCGAGCGCTGGGGTGACCTGCCCATCGCCATCGACGGTCAAGGCCGTGCCCAGGAATACAGCCTGCGCTACGCGGTGGTGTTCTCGTTCCTGCGTCCGGACGGCAGCGTGATCGTGCCGGAACAGGCGGTGGAGCTGTCACGCGACTACGTGTCACCGCCGCAGGACGCCACCGGTACCACCACCGAACGCGAAATCCTTGCCGATGAGCTGCGTCGCGAAATGTCGGCCTCGATCCTGCGTCGTATCGACAGCGTGGTCCGCGCCGATGTGGAAAAAGCCCTGCAGGCCCCCAAGCCTGCGGAGGACGCAGCGGGCGGGGCGCACTGAGTTGACGCGTTCTGGCTTTACGCAGGCGCATAGGGGCTGAGCAATGGAGCTGCGACCGGAACAACTGGCCAGCCAGATCGCCTCCCAAGCCTTGGCGCCGGTGTACCTGATCGCCGGCCCCGAGCTGTTGCGGGTAATCGAGGCCGCCGATGCGGTGCGCGCCAAGGCGCGCGCCGATGGCATTGGCGAGCGCGAAGTATTTGATGCCGATGGTCGTGATTTTGACTGGGGCCAGTTGGCCTCCAGTTTCAACGCGCCCAGTCTGTTCAGTGCACGCCGCCTGGTGGAAGTGCGTCTGCCCAACGGCAAACCGGGCAAGGAGGGCGCCGAGGTCATCAGCGACTTCTGCGCACGGCCTGCGCCGGATGTGGTGCTGCTGATCACTGCCGGTGAGTGGAGCAAGGCGCACCAGGGCAAATGGGCCGAGGCGGTCAACAAGGTTGGCGTGCTGTCGGTGGCCTGGGCGATCAAGCCACACGAGCTGGCGGATTGGATCGAGCGGCGCCTGCGCAGCAAGGGCCTGCGCGCTGATCCTGCCGCCGTGCAGCGCTTGAGCGAACGCGTTGAAGGCAATCTCCTCGCTGCTGCGCAGGAGATCGACAAGCTGGCGCTGCTGGCCGATGGCCAGCCGCTGGATGTTGCCAGGATGGAGTCGCTGGTTGCCGATGCCGCACGCTACGACGTCTTCAGGCTGAGTGAGGCGGCATTCTCCGGGCAGGCGCAGGCTGTGCTGCGGATGGTCGCCGGCTTGCGCGCCGAGGGTGAGGCAGTGGCTGCATTGATGCCGATCCTGATCCGCGAACTGCTGATCACCGCCGGGCTGGCCCGGGTGCAGGCCAGTGGCGGCAACCTGGCTGCGGAAATGAAATCCAAGGGCATCTGGGAATCGCGCCAGGCGCCGTTCAAACGCGCCCTGCAGCGACACCCCGATCCCCGCCGCTGGGAGCGCTTTGTCGCCGAGGCCTCGCAGGTCGACCGCATGGCCAAGGGGCGCGCAGAAGGCGATCCCTGGCTTGCGCTGGAACGGCTGCTGGTTGCGCTGGCTGAAGCCCGCGCAGTGCGCCTGCTTGTCCGTGGCGTGCGCTGAATGAGTACTGCCGGGCTGTCGCCGGCAAACATTGCCGTAGATGGCGGCCTGTGGCTGCTTTACGGCGGCACCTTCGATCCGGTTCATAACGGCCATTTGGCCATCGCGCGCTGCGCTGCAGCCGAGCTGCAGGTGCCGGTGCACCTGATGCCGGCCGCCGATCCGCCGCACAGGGCGCCGCCTGGTGCCAATGCCGCCCAGCGTGCGCACATGCTGGCACTGGCGGTTGCCGACGAGCCCAACCTGCTGTTGGATACCCGCGAACTGCAGCGTGCCCAGCAGCAGCCCGGCGTGCCGTCATGGACCGTGGACACACTGCGCGACCTCCGCGCCCAGATTGGCCCTCAGCGCCCTTTGGCCATGCTGATGGGCGCTGACAGCCTGCTCGGCTTGCCCAGCTGGCACCAATGGGAGCACCTGCTCGATCTTGCGCATATCGTGGTGGCTGAACGCCCAGGCAGTGGCCTGGATGGCGATCTGCCAGCGGAACTTGCGCAACGGCTGAAGGGCGCCTGGGTCAGTTCGTCCGATTGCCTGACCGCCAGTCCGGCAGGGGCCGTCTGGCGGCTGCGCCAGCCGCTGCATGCCGAGTCGGCCACCGAGGTGCGGGCGGCCATAGCAAGTGGCGGGCCATGGCGGGATCTGTTGCCTTCGGCGGTGGCCGGGTACATCCTTGCGCAAGGCCTGTACGGCAGTGCCGCGCCGGTGTGAATGCCGGCAGCGGGCATGTTCTCTATAATCGTCCCCCTTAATTCATCGAGTTCTGCTGCTTTGACCACCGAAGCCCAAGTCATCAAGACCCAAATGCCCAGCCCGGCACCCTCCGTACCGGCCCTGCTGGCGTCCGTTCACTCCGCCCTTGAGGAGATCAAGGCCCGGGATGCCGTCGAGCTCGATGTGCGTGGCAAGTCCAGCGTGGCTGATTACATGGTGGTGGTCTCCGGTACCTCTACCCGTCACGTCAAGTCGATTGGCGAGGAAGTCGTGCGTTTCGCCAAGAACCTTGGTGTGATGCCGCTGGGTGTCGAGGGCGAGCGCGAAGCCGAGTGGGTGCTGGTTGATCTGGGCGATGTCATCGTCCACGTCATGTTGCCGCGCGTGCGCGAGCTGTACGCGCTGGAGCGTCTGTGGACCGTCGGCGACCAGCCGCGCTCGGCCTACGACGACGAAGACGAGCAGGATGCTGGCTGAGCCTGACGGCCACAGCTTCTGTTGCTGTGACGGCGCCGCAGGGCGCCGTCTTCGTTTGTGCAGGTTGATAGGAGGGGACGCATGAAAGCCAGATTGATCGCCACCGGTGAACGCGCGCCGTCCTGGGTGGCGCAGGGCTTTGCCGAGTACCAGAAGCGCCTGTCGCATTGGTTGCCGCTGGAGCTGGTGGAAATCGAGCCGGGCCTGCGTGGCAAGGGGCGCGATCCCAAGCGCGCGATCGAGGACGAGGGCAAGCGGGTATTGGCTGCGCTGCCCAAGAATCCTTACGTGGTGGCACTTGATGTGCCAGGCAAGCAGCTCAGTTCCAAGCAGCTGGCGCAGCGTTTGGAACACTGGCGTACGCAGGGACGCGACCTGGCGTTCCTGATTGGTGGCCCGGAAGGGCACGCAGCGGAAGTGTCCGCAGTGGCCGACGAGAAGTGGTCGATAGGCCCGCTGACCTTGCCGCATATGCTGGTTCGGCTGGTCGTGGCCGAGCAGTTGTATCGCGCAGCGGCGATGTTGGCCAATCACCCCTACCATCGCGCGTAATTAACGTATAGAATGCGCCTCCCCGCCCGAATAGCTCAGCCGGTTAGAGCACTTGACTGTTAATCAGGGGGTCGTTGGTTCGAGTCCAACTTCGGGCGCCAAGATTTGATTGAAGACCCGCATCGCGAGATGCGGGTCTTTTTTTGCCTGTTGTTCACGTTGGCGTGACGTGCAGGGCGCGAGCACGGCTCGCACCAGGCGAGCGAGCTCTCGGCATGACGCGGGCGGAAGCCGTCGAACTTTTTCAAGCATGGCGACGCTCGCTATTGGGGCTGGCAGTGCCAATGGCAGCGCCGCAACGCGCTGCCATTAGCGGTTGCCAGAACTGTCAGCCAAGCTTGAAGTCGACCGGGATCAAGCCATAGGCCTGTACCGGGCGACCGCCGTCGGTAGCGGGTTGGAACTTCCAGCGGCGCAGCACCTGGCTGCGGGCGGCATTGTCCAGGCTGCGGTTGCCACTGCTGCGTTCGATGCTGACTTCCAGTGGCGAGCCATCCACATCCACCAGGACCCGCAGTGTCACCGTGCCCTGTGCACCGGCGACCAGTGCATCACGCGGATAGCCCGGCGCTGGAGCATTGAGGTAACGCAGCTGCACGCCTTGCAGCGGTGTGGAGGGGCCGATTGGATCGATGGAAGGGCTGTTGTCGACGGCAGGTGCGACATCCACCGGTGCGGTGACGACTGCCTCGGTCGCGAAGATCGGCATCGGCGCGTTGTCCACCGGTGCGGCCAGTGCCGGTTGCCGCGGCGGTGACGGGGTGCTGGTCACTGGTACATCGATTGGTGGTGCGGGTGGATTGGGGACGATGGGTTTGGCGTCGGGGACCAGCCAACGCTCACGCACCGCTTCGTTGTGGATCGGTACCTGTGACAACGGAATCAACAGCAAGCCCAGGGCAAATGCGTGCAGGGCCAGGGCCGTGCTGTAGGCAAGGATGCGCGAGGGTTCTACGTGCAGGGACGGACTGCGTTGTTGCGTGCGGACCATGTACCACCTCCATGCGTGGGCGTGTGACAGAGAACAACGCGCGATGACACGGGACGGGGTTGCTCGACTGCGTCCCGTAACTGCAGTGCGCCCTTTATTCAGGCATTCGGCAAGCGGGGTGCTTGTTTCTGGTCAGCTGGCGGACAGCTTGAGGGGGGCAGGCCGGCGGTTGTAGGAGCGGCGTAAGCCGCGAAGCAGGTGGATCTGAAGATGGCACAGCTGCCAATGGCTTCATTGGTGTCAGCTTCGCGGCTTACGCCGCTCCTACAGACAAGGGCGGAATTGTGGAGGTCCGTTGGCGAGCAGCCCCGGATGCGCTGAGCTACCGGTCGGCGAGCTGCTTGGCCAAAACAAAACGGCGCCCGAGGGCGCCGTTCCGATTGCGGTGGCCGCGTTGCTCAGCGGCCCAGTTCGAACACCACGTCCAGGTTGACCGAGACGGTGGTTTCGCCCGGCGACACCGCAGTATCCATTTCCATCTTGTTGGCGCGGCCGGCGGCCATGGCCATCATCGGCATCGGTCGGAAGCCGCCCTGGCTGCCTTCGGAAATGCTGACGATGCGGCGCACGCGCAGGCCCAGCGACTTGGCATAGGTTTCGGCGCGGGCCTGGGCCTTCTTCAGCGCGGCCAGGCGGGCCTCGTCATAGACCGGTTCCGGCTGGTCGATCTCGAAGCTGGGGCCGTTGATCTGGTTTGCACCCTGTGCGGCCAGGCTGTCCAGCACCTTGCCCAGCTTGCTGATGTCGCGCACCTTCAGGCTGACGGTGTTGTTGGCCTGGTAGCCGGTGATCTTCGGCGCTTCGTTCTCGGCGTAGCGGTACTGCGGACTGAGGTTGATACCGCTGGTCTGGATGTCGCGCTCGGCAATGCCGGCAGCCTTGATCGCCGCCATCACCTTGTCCATCTGCACGGCGTTGTCGCGCATGGCGGCGTTGCCATCGGCGGCCTGGGTGACCACCCCGGCAGACAGCGTGGCCACGTCCGGCACACGGTGGGCTTCGGCCTGGGCGGAGACGTTCAACAGGGTCGCGTCGCTGGCAACCACGGCCGGGACGGTTTGGGCATTGGCGGTCATCGAGACTCCAAGAGCGAGAGACAGGGACAGCAGCAGTGGGGCGAGGGCGGTACGGCGCATGGTGATCCTCCTTGGCTGGATCGTGAAAATGAACACAAGGCGATGAACGGGTGGTGAGCCATGATGGGGTCGCGGTCACTTTGCCAGCAATGCTCATCATTCAGGTTGCTGGCGCAGGTTATGCTTTCACGATGCTTTATCTCGCCTCCCGCTCCCCCCGTCGCAACGAACTGCTGTCCCGCCTTGATCTGCCCTTCCGCGCCCTCGATCTGGAGGTGCCGGAGCAGCGTGCGCCGGGCGAGGCGGCCGAGGCCTATGTGCGCCGGGTTGCGCGGGATAAGGCCCGGGCAGGGCTGGCGCTGGTCGCTGACGACCCGCAGGCGGTGGTGCTGGGCTCCGATACCGAGGTTGTGCTGGATGACCGGGTCTATGGCAAGCCGGCCGATGCCGACGATGCGGCAGCCATGCTGGCCTCGCTGGCCGGGCGCACGCACCGGGTGATCACCGTGGTGGCGTTGGCCGCGGCCGGGCGGCATGCGTTGGAGACGGTCGTTTCGGAAGTGAGCTTTGCGCCGATGAGTGCAGAGCAGATCCAGGCCTACGTCGCCACCGGCGAGCCGATGGGCAAGGCCGGTGGCTACGCCATCCAGGGCGGGGCGGAGCGCTTCATCCGTCATTTGGCCGGCAGCTACTCCGGGGTGATGGGGCTGCCGCTGCAACAGACCGCCGCGCTGCTGGCGGCATTTGCCGCAGGCGCGGACGACGATTCCATGGACAAGGGGGAATGAAGGACGTGTCTGAAGAAATTCTGGTCAACGTCACCCCGCGCGAAACCCGCGTGGCAGTGATTGAAAACGGCATGTTGCAGGAGCTGCACATCGAGCGCGGTTGGCGCCGTGGTGTGGTCGGCAATATCTACAAGGGCAAGGTGCAGCGGGTCATGCCGGGCATGCAGGCGGCCTTCGTCGAGGTCGGCCTGGACCGTGCTGCGTTCCTGCACGCCAACGACGTCGTTCGTCCCGCACCGGTGGCGGCCGATACCGACGAAACCGCGCCCAGCCTGCCGCTACCTTCCTCGGTGCCGATCGTGGAGCTGTTGCGCGATGGCCAGGACGTGGTGGTGCAGGTAGTCAAGGACCCGATCAGCACCAAGGGCGCTCGCCTGACCACGCAGATCAGCATTCCCTCGCGTTACCTGGTGCTGCTGCCGCAGTCCAAGATGGTCGGGGTTTCGGCCCGCATCGAGGATGAGGGCGAGCGCGCCCGCTTGAAATCGCTGGTTACCGAGATTTCGGCCCAGCATGGCGGCTACGGCTACATCGTGCGCACCAATGCCGAAGGCCAGCCGGCCGAGGCCCTGGCCGAGGACATCTCTTACCTGTCACGGGTCTGGGCGGTGGTGGAACGGCGTGGTCGCGAAGCGCCGCCGTGCAGCATCATCTATGAGGACCTGAGCCTGCCATTGCGCTCGGTACGTGACCTGATCCGCAAGGATGTGGACAAGGTAAAGGTCGATTCCAAGGAAACCTTCGGCCAGCTGCAGGCCTTCGTGGCCAAGTACATGCCGGTGCTGGGCGAGAAGCTGGAGTTGTATACGGGCGATCGTCCGATCTTCGACATGTTCGGCGTCGAGGATGAAATCGTCCGCGCCCTGAACAAGCAGGTGCCGCTCAAGTCCGGTGGCTATCTGGTCATCGACCAGACCGAAGCGATGACCACCATCGACGTCAATACCGGTTCCTTCGTCGGCCAGCGCAACCTGGAAGAGACCGTGTTCCGCACCAACCTGGAGGCGGCACAGACGGTGGCGCGGCAGCTGAGGCTGCGCAACCTCGGCGGCATCATCATCATCGACTTCATCGACATGGATGATGCCGAGCATCGCCGCCAGGTGCTGCGCACGCTTGAAAAGGCGCTTGCCCGCGACCATGCCAAGACCACGGTGTATGACTTCTCGCCGCTGGGTCTGGTCGAAATGACCCGCAAGCGCACCGTCGAAAGCCTGGAGCGCCAACTGTCGGAAACCTGCCCCCAGTGCAGCGGCCGCGGCAGCATCAAGACCGCTGAAACCGTGACGTACGAGATCTTCCGCGAGATCACCCGTGCCGTGCGCCAGTTCGAAGCCGCGCGCCTGCTGGTGATTGCATCGAGCAAGGTGGTCGCGCGCATCACCGACGAAGAATCTGCGGCGGTGGCCGAGCTTGAGGAATTCCTCGGCAAGAGCATCCGCTTCCAGGCCGATGACCAGTACCTGCAGGAGCAGTTCGATGTGGTGCTGCTCTGAGCCAGCTCACTTCGTCGCACGGAAGCACGAAGTGAGCTGATGACCACGCTGTTGCGCCACCGCCTGCGCCGCTTCCGTCGCTATGCCTTGATGGCATTGGCGGTCGCGTTGGTGTGCGTGGCGTTGCTGGTGGGCACGGTCAGCCAGCTGCTGCCGATGGTGGAGGCGCATCCGGACAAGGTTGCTGCCTGGTTGAGTGAACGTGCCGGGCAACCGGTTGCTTTCGATCGTCTGGACACGCGCTGGACCCGGCGCGGCCCGTTGCTGCAGCTCGATGGTTTGCGGGTTGGCCAGGGCGAAGGTGTGCGCATCGGCCAGGCCGAAGTGTTGGTTGCGGTGTATTCGGGTCTACTGCCTGGTGCGCCGCTGACCGAGCTGCGCCTGCGCGGGCTGGCGTTGACCCTGCAACGGGCTGACGATGGCCGTTGGTCGGTGCGTGGCCTGCCCGAGTCCAAGGCGGGTGGCGATCCACTGGACGCACTGCGCAGGCTCGGCGAGCTGCAGGTGATTGGTGGAGCGTTGCAGATACAGGCACCCTCCATCGGCCTGCAGACCCGCATTCCGCGTATCGACCTGCGCCTGCGCGTGGACGGCGAGCGTCTGCGGGTAGGCGCCAAGGGCTGGATCGATACCACCGCTGCGCCGGTCACCGCGGTATTGGATTTCCAGCGCCAGCGTGGTGATGGGCAAGCGTGGTTCTCGGCCGATCCGGCCGAACTGGGCGCATGGTCTTCGTTGTTGAAATTTGCCGGGGTGCAGCTGCGCCAGGGCAAGGGTGAACTGCAGGGCTGGGTGCAGCTGCAGGACAATCGCGTGGTGGCGGTCAGCGCCGTGGGCGAACTGGACGATGTACAGCTTGCTGGCGCGCCGTTGCCAGGCTCCGCCGCACCGAGCGTGGCTTTCAGCAAGCTGCAGCTGCGCGCGCGCTGGAAAGCGATCGACGGCGGCTGGCGGCTGGACGCGCCCAGGCTGCGGATCGCTACCGACAGCAACACCCAGTCACTGGATGGCTTGCTGCTGGCCGGCGGCAAGCACTACGTGGTGCAGGGCAAGCAGCTCGATGCTGGTCCGATGCTGCAGGTACTCGCGCTCAGCGACCGCCTGGAGCCCAGCCTGCGGAACTGGCTGCATCGGTCCAAGCCATCGTTGAAGTTCGCCGATATCAGTCTGCTCGGAACTGCCGATGGCCCCTTGCGTGCCAGTGGCGAGCTGCTGGACGCCAGTTTTTCGCCGGTTGGTGGCAGCCCCGGCGTCACTGGTCTGCGCGGGCATTTCGAAGGCGACGCACAGGCGTTTTCGCTGGGTCTGAAGCCGGATCACGTGGTGCGTTTCGATTGGCCGACCGGCTTCGGGGTGCTGCATGAGCTGCAGCTTTCCGGCGATCTGGTCGGCTGGCGCGAAGGTGCCGGTTGGCAGATAGGGACGCCGGCTTTGCGGGTGCAGGGCCAGAACTATGCTGCTGACGTGCGTGGCGGGCTGTGGTTCCAGGGCGACGGCACCCGGCCATGGATCAGCCTGGCCGCCAAGATCGATGATGTGCCGATGACTGCGGCCAAGCAGTTCTGGGTGCGCTCGAGCATGAGTGACGCCGCGATCGGGTGGCTGGATGCGGCACTGGTGGATGGCACCCTGCGCGGCGGCACCGGCTTGGCCGTCGGCGACCTCGACGACTGGCCGTTCACCGGCAACAACGGTCGCTTCGAGGCGGGCGGGCATATCGACGATGGTTCGATCCGCTTCCAGCAGGACTGGCCGCTGATGCAGCACGTCAATGCCGATATCAACTTCATCGGCGGCGGTTTCGATTTGACAGGTCGCGGCGATCTGGCCGGGGTCAAGGTGGATCACCTGCGCGCTGGCATCGCCAGCTTCGCTGAATCCAAGCTGGTGGTGCAGGCCAGTACCGTCGACGAAAGCGCGCGCCTGTTGGCCATGCTGCGGCAGAGCCCGTTGCAGGCCAGCTATGGCGACACCCTGGACAACCTGAGCGTGGCCGGGCCGGCGGCGGTCAATTTCGATCTGCTGCTACCGCTGCACCACGATGGTGGCGGGCATCTGCTCGGTGACGTCGATCTGCGCGATGTGCGCATGGCCGACAAGCGCTGGGACCTGCAGTTCGAGGGGGTGCGCGGCAAGGCCCAGTACAGCAGCGACGGCTTCGACGCGCCGGCATTGCAGGTACGCCATCAGGAACGCGATGGGGTGCTGGCGCTGCGCGCTGGCAAGCCGGTGAAGGACCCCGCGCATGCCTTCGAGGCCGAGCTGAGTGCGGATCTGGATGCGGGCAAGCTGCTGGACCGTGCGCCGGAGCTGGCTTGGCTCAAGCCCTACGTGCACGGCACTTCTGCGTGGACGGTCGGGGTCAGCCTGCCCAAGGAGCAGGCTGGCGTACGCAGCGGCCCACCGACCCTGCTGACCCTGCGTTCGGACCTGCAGGGTACCCGTCTGCAGTTGCCGGCACCGTTGAACAAGCCGGCCGCCGATGCGCTGGCGACGACCGTGCAGGCGGCTTTGCCGATGGGCGCCGGGCGCATAGACGTGTCCTTCGGCAAGTTGATGGCCTTGGCTGCGCGCAGCCAGAACGGCAAGACCGGCGTACAGGTCACGATGGGCAGCGACACGGTCGATCACGAGCCGCCGGCCGATGGGCTGGTGGTCAACGGCCGTACCCCGTCGCTGGACGCGTTGGAGTGGATCAGCCTGGCGCGCGGCGACGGCAACGATACGGGCGATGGCGGCGTAGCGCTCAAGCAGGTGGACGTACTGGCTGACCAGCTGTTGATGGTGGGCGGGCGCTTCGCGCAGACCCGGTTGCAGCTGCGGCCCGGTGCCGACGCTGTGGCAGTGCAGCTTGATGGCCCAGCCCTGGCCGGCAACCTGCGCGTCCCTACCGCCGACGGCGGCACGGTGAGTGGGCAGCTTTCGCGGGTCTACTGGCAGGCGGCAAAGGCGGCGACGGCCGAATCCAGCGACACCCCGGCCGAACCGCTCAACCCGGCCAACATCCCGCCGCTGGCACTGGATATCGACGACCTGCAGTTCGCCACGATCAAGCTTGGCCAGACCCGTCTGCGCACGCGCCCGACCGGTGACGGCCTGCAGGTGCAGGAGCTGTCGATCCGCGCGCCCAAGCAGGTCATCGACGTGCACGGTGAGTGGCGTGGCATGGGCGCGCAGGCCCGAACCCAGGCCACGGTGCAGGTACAGAGCGAAGACCTGGGTGATCTGTTGCAGCGCCTTGGCTATGCCGGGCAATTGCGCGGTGGCCAGGGCAAGGTGAACCTGCAGACCGGTTGGCAGGGTGGGCCGATGGCTTTCAACCTGGCCACGCTGGAGGGCGGCATGGACATGAACCTGCGCAATGGCCAGCTGCTGGAAGTCGACCCCGGCGCCGGTCGTGTGCTCGGCCTGCTGAGCGTGGCGCAGTTGCCGCGACGCTTGCTGTTTGACTTCCGCGACCTGTTTTCCAAGGGTTTGGCGTTCAACCATGTCGAGGGCGCGATGCGCTTTGGTGATGGCCAGGCCAATACCGACAAGATCGCCATCGAGGCACCCGCGGCGGAGATCACCATTCGCGGCCAGGCTGACCTGGTGGCCCAGCAGTTCAACCAGACCATTGATGTGAACCCGCGTTCGGGCAATCTGCTCACGGTGGTTGGTGCGGTGGCCGGTGGCCCGGTAGGCGCGGCAGTGGGCGCCGCAGCCAATGCGGTGCTGGGCAAGCCACTGGGCGAGATCGGCTCCAAGACCTATAAGGTCACCGGGCCATGGAAAGACCCCAAGGTCGAAGTGCTGGACCGTGACGCCGCCCGCCTGCCGCCTCCGGTAGTTACCCCCGGCGCTGCCAGCAACCCCTGAATCAATGCAGGCTTGCATGCAGCGGGCCTGCCCCCATCTGGATAGTCATGACCGATAACGCACTCTCGCTCGCCGAAACCCGCCTGCTGCTGCCTGCAGGACTGGATGCCAATCGCCTTGAACGCACCTTTGGCACCTTGCTGGGGCCGGGCATCGATTTTGGCGACCTGTACTTCCAGCATTCACGCCGCGAGAGCTGGAGTGTCGAGGACGGCATCGTCAAGGACGGTGCGCATTCGATCGAACAGGGCGTGGGCGTGCGCGCGATTGCCGGCGAGAAGACCGGCTTTGCCTACTCGGACGATATCCAGCCGGCAGCCCTGCTGGCTGCTGCACAGTCGGCACGCGCCATCTCCCGCGAGGGCGGTGAGCAGAACGTTTGCTCGCTGGTGCGCGGCAGTGGTCGCGCGCTGTACCCGGCGCTGGACCCGGTGGACAGCATCGGCAACGAGACCAAGGTGGAAGTGCTCAAGCGTCTGGATCGCTACCTGCGTGCGGCCGATAGCCGCGTGCAGCAGGTGATGGTGAGCCTGTCCGGCGGCGTCGACACGGTGCTGATCGCGCGCAGCGACGGCGTGCTGGCCGCTGACGTGCGCCCGCTGGTGCGTTTGAACGTACAGGTCATCGTCGAACAGAACGGTCGCCGCGAGTCCGGCTATGCCGGCGGCGGTGGCCGCTACAGCTATGAAGAACTGTTTGCCGGTGAGCGTCCGGAGGCCTTCGCCCGCGAAGCGCTGCGCCAGGCGTTGGTGAATCTGGAAGCCATTCCAGCCCCGGCCGGGGTGATGCCGGTGGTGCTCGGCCCGGGCTGGCCCGGCGTGCTGCTGCACGAAGCGGTCGGCCACGGCCTGGAAGGTGATTTCAACCGCAAGGGCACCAGCGTCTATGCCGGTCGCATCGGTGAGCGGGTGGCTTCGCCGGGCGTCACGATTGTCGATGACGGCACCCTTGATGGCCGCCGTGGTTCCTTGAACATTGATGACGAAGGCACGCCGACCCAGTGCACCACGCTGATCGAGGACGGCATCCTGGTTGGCTACATGCAGGACACGCTCAACGCGCGTTTGATGGGTGTTGCGCCGACCGGCAACGGCCGCCGCGAATCGTTCGCGCACATGACCATGCCGCGCATGACCAACACCTACATGCGCGCAGGCAACCATGACCCGGAGGAGATGATCCGTTCGGTGAAGAAGGGTTTGTACGCGGTCAACTTCGGCGGTGGCCAGGTCGACATCACCAGCGGCAAGTACGTGTTCTCGGCGACCGAGGCCTACCTGATCGAAGACGGCAGGATCACTGCGCCGGTGAAGGGTGCGACCCTGATCGGCAACGGTCCGGAGACCATGCAGAAGGTACGCATGATCGGCAACGATCTGGCGCTGGACGAAGGCGTGGGCATCTGCGGCAAGGACGGGCAGAGCGTACCGGTCGGTGTCGGCCAGCCGTCGTTGCTGATTGATGGGCTGACGGTGGGTGGTACGCAGGCCTGAGTTTGAGGCTAAGGCTGAAGAGCCCCCCCTCATCCGCCCCCCGCCTTCGCGGGGGCAGGCTCTTCGGGCACCTTCTCCCGTAAACGGGAGAAGGGATTGCAGAGCTGCAGTTCGAGCTGACTCCGCCAAATTCCACATGCCAGCCGTGCCTTCTCC
>NZ_JBXFWF010000021.1:0-62645 GCF_056854515.1 Stenotrophomonas sp. STEN063 | reverse complement strand
GGCCTCACGACCCAAGCCCAACTGGTTCGCCCGCCTTCTGCCTTGCGATCCCCCCCCCGTCCTCGCCACACGGCCGCCCCGGCCCCCCCACTACAGATAAAAACGAAGCCCGCAGTCTTTCCGATTGCGGGCTTCGCTGTAGCGTCATTGCTGTCGGCTTCGCGGCTTACGCCGCTCCTACAACAATCGGGACTAATGGCCACCAGTCGACGCAGCCCCCGCTCCCGCACCAAACGGCGGCTTGGCCAGCCACACCAGGCCGATGATCAGCAGGAACACCCAGCCCAGCAGCAGGAAGATGTCGTTGAAGCCCATCTGCGAGGCCTGGTGATTGATCATCTCGTTGAGCACCGCCGCACCATGCTGCAGGTCGCCCTGCCCCATCGCAGTCACCTGCTGATGCATGCCCGGATCGTACAGCGACACATGCTCGGTCAGATCAGCATGATGTTGTTGAGTCCGACGCGCCCACAACCACGTTGTAAGCGACGCCGCGAAGCTGCCCGCCAAGGTGCGCAGGAAGGTCGCCAGGCCAGAGCCGGCGGCGATCTCGCGGCCGTCAAGGTCGGACAACAGGATCTGCAACACCGGCATGAAGAACAGCGCCAACCCAACACCCATCAGCAACTGCACGCCGGCAACGTGCTCGAAGTTGACCTGCAGGTTGAAGCCCGAGCGCATGAAACTGGTCATCGACAACACGAAGAACGCAATCGTCGCCAGGTAGCGCATGTCGACCTTGTGGCCGAACTTGCCCAGCACGGGCGCCACCATGATCGGCAGGATGCCTAGTGGCGCAGTCGCCAGGCCGGCCCAGATTGCGGTATAGCCCATGTCACGCTGCAACCACTGCGGGATCATCAACGCCACCGAGAAGAACGCGGCGTAACCAACAATCATCGCCAAGGTGCCAGCACGGAAGTTGCGATGCCGCAGCAACTTCAGGTCAACAATGGGGTCCTTGTCGGTCAGCTCCCAGATCACGAACACCGCCAGCATCACCGCAGCAATACAGGTCAGCACCACGATCTTGGTCGAGTTGAACCAGTCTTCCTCGTTGCCCAGGTCCAGCATCAGCTGCAGGCAGCCAACGCCGATCACCAGGGTGACCAGGCCGACGTAATCCATCTTCGGACGCTCGGTGGTTTCCACGCGATGGCGCAGCTGGCTGCCGACAATCGCCGCGGCGATGATGCCCAACGGCACGTTGATCAGGAAGATCCATTCCCAGCTGTAGTTGTCGGTGATCCAGCCACCGAGGATGGGACCGGCAATCGGCGCCACCACGGTGATCATCGCCAGCAAGGCCAAAGCCTGCCCGCGCTTCTCCCGTGGATAGATCGACACCAGCAGCGACTGGGTGATCGGGTACATCGGCCCGGCCACGAAGCCCTGCAGCGCGCGCGACACCACCAGCATGCCCATGCTCTGGGCGATGCCGCACAACAGCGAGGCGATCGAGAACGCGATGGTCGCCCAGATGAAGAGCTTCACTTCACCGAAGCGGCGGCTCAACCACCCCGTCAGCGGCAAGGCAATCGCGGTGCTGACCGCGAACGAGGTGATGACCCAGGTCGCCTGCTGCGAACTGGCGCCGAGGTTGCCGGCGATCGTCGGCAACGAGACATTGGCGATGGTGGTATCCAGCACCTGCATGAACGAGGCCAGCGCCAGGCCGGCCGTGCACAACGCAACATTGGCTGGCCCTGCGCCGACCGTCGTGGCCGGCGCCGTGGGAGCTTGAGCGGACATGGTGACCTCAGCTGGCGCGCGCGGACTGCGGCAGGTTGTCCTGGATGATGCTGTGGATCAGCGCGTCGGCATCGTGCAGCTGCTTGGCATAGACCTGCGTGCCGTACACCGTGCCCTTGGCCGCATCGGCCGGCAGCACCGTGCCCTTCTGGTCGTGCAGGTTGACCTCGGCCTTCATCGACAAGCCCAGGCGCAGCGGATGCTCGGCAAGCTGCTTGGCGTCGACGGCGATGCGCACCGGCACGCGCTGCACGATCTTGATCCAGTTACCGCTGGCGTTCTGCGCCGGCAGCAACGAGAACGCCGAACCGGTACCCAGGCCGAGGTTGGTGATATGACCCTTGTAGGTGACGTCGCCACCGTACAGGTCCGAGCGCAGCTCCACTTCCTGGCCCAGGCGCATGTGCCGCAGCTGGGTTTCCTTGAAGTTCGCATCCACCCACATCTGTTCGGCCGGCACCACCGCCATCAAGGCCGCACCCGGCTGCACGCGCTGGCCGACCTGCACCGAGCGACGCGCAACATAGCCGGTAACCGGCGCAACGATGCCGGCACGTGCGTTATTGAGATAGGCCTGGCGCAGCTGTGCCGCAGCCGCCTGCACGTCCGGCTGGGTGGCGATGACGGTGTCGTCGATCAGCGCGCGGCTGCGCTCGACGGTCTCGCGCGAACCGGCAACGGCGGCTTCGGCAGCGGCCAGCTCGTCACGGGCGTGGGCCAGTTCTTCATTGGAGATGGCACCGCTGGCAGCGAGGTCACGGCGACGGGCGAAGTCTTCGCGTGCGCGCTTCACCGACACCATCCGCGCGTTCAATTCCGCCTGCGCACCTTCCGCACTGCGGTACAGGCCGCGCACCTGGCGCACGGTGCTGGCGAGGTTGGCCTGCGCCTGCTGCATCGCCACTTCGGTATCGGCCGGGTCCAGCTGCACCAGCAGCTGGCCCTGCTCCACCTTCATGCCGTCATCGGCGGCGATGGACACCACGGTGCCGGTGATCTGCGGGGTGATCTGCACCTGGTTGCCGCCGACATAGGCGTCGTCGGTTTCCTCGGCCCAGCGGCCGAGGAAGTAGTACCAGGCGGCAAACGCTGCCAGCAGGATCAGGATGACGAACAACAGGCCGCGCAGCAGCTTGCCGCGACGGCTGGGAGCGGCGGCTGCCGCATCGGGGGAGGTTGTCTGGCTCATTCGGGGGACTCTCAGGAATGCGTGGTGTCGTTGCCGGCGGCAACGGCCGGCGCCGTGTCGGCGGTGGGCTGGAAGCCGCCGCCGAGGGCGGTGCTCAGGCGTACCGAAGACAGCAGTTGCTGTGATTGCAGGTTGCTCAGCCCCTGGTCGGCCTGCAGCAGGCGGTCCTGGGTGCTGAGCACATCAAGGTAATTGCCGATACCGGCGCGGTAGCGCTGCTGCGCAAGCTCGTAGGCGGTCTGCGCGATGCCACGCAGCTGCTGCTGCGCCTGCACCTGCTCGGCCAGCGAACGGCTGGCGTTGACCTGGTCGGCAACGTCGCGCAGGGCCTCCACCAGGGTGTGGTTGTAGTTGGCCACGGCAAGATCGTAGTCGGCATCGCTACTGGCGAGGCCGGCACGCAGGCGACCGCCATCGAAGATCGGCAGGCTCAGCGCCGGTGCCAGCAGACCGAAGGTGGAGCCGCTTTCAAGCAGGCTGCCCAGGTCCTTGGACACCACCCCGCCCAAGGCGGTCAGGTTGAGGTTGGGGTAGAAGCGGGTCTTGGCGACCTTGATCTGCTTGTCCACCGCTTCCACGCGCCAGCGCGCGGCAACGATATCCGGACGCCGGCCCAGCAGTTCGCTGGGAACTACACCTGGCAGCTGCAGGGCCAGCGGATTCAATTCATTCGGAACCTTGATGTCCAGGCCACGATCCGGCCCTTTGCCGAGCAGCGCGGCCAGCGCATTGCGCGACACATCGATCTGCTGCTGTGCGGCCAGTTGCTGCTGTTGTGCGGCAGGCAGCCGTGCCTGTGCCTGCTGCACCTGCAGTTCACTGTCGATACCGGCGGCGCGACGCTGGCGGGTCAGCTGCAAGGTCTTCTCGGCGCGCGCCAGTTCGTCATTGGCAACACGCTGCAGTTGCCCGGCATGGGCCAGCTGCACGTAGCCCTGGACGATGGCGGCGGCCAGGTCCAGGCGCGCAGCCTGCGCATCCACGGCAGCGGCGTGGCCGCTGTCGACGGCGGCTTCCCAGGCGGCACGCTTGCCGCCCCACAGGTCGACGCCATAGCTGAAGTTGGCCACGGCCTGCACGCTACCCATGTAATGGCCGCCGATTTCATCACCGGCCATGGATTCGGGCAGGCGCATGCCGGTATAGCCCGGCGACAACGACAGGCTGGGCTTGCGCTCGGCATTGCTGCTGGCGGCGTGTGCCTGGGCCTGGCGCAGGCGCGCGTCGGCGGCTTCCAGCGAAGGAGAACCGCGCAGGGCTTCGTCGATCAGCGCATCCAACTGCGGGTCGGCGAGTGCACGCCACCAGTCGGCGGCAGGAAAGCCTGCTGCACTGAGCGGGGTACCGGCCAGGCTGCGGCTGCTGTGCAGGCTGTCGGCATCCAGCAGTCGCCCCTGCGGTTGCAGGCCACGGCTGCTGGCACACGCGGCCAGCGTAAGAACCAGCGCCGCGGCCAGGAGGCCGCGGGCGGATGAAACCAGGGATGTGGGGGAGGACATGGTTTTCATGGGGTCATCAAGGAGTCACGTATACGGAGCAGCAGGGACATCAACATCTCCCGCTCCTCCACCTGCAGGTCACGCATGGCGTCTTCCATCACCTTGTCGCCACGCTGTTTCAAGCGCAGCCACAGGGCACGGCCTTCATCGGTCAGCACGATCTGCAATGCACGACGGTCCTGCGCATGCGTCTCGCGGCGCACGCAACCAAGCGCTTCGAACTTGTCCAGCAGACGGGTCACCGCGCTGGGAACCTGGTCCAGGCCGCGTGCAAGCTGGTTCGCAGTACAGGGCGCCATGTGCATCAAGGTCTTCAGACCGATGTAGTGGCTGAATCCAAGGCCGAGGTCTTCCTCGGCCATGGAGGCATCAAGCTGCCGGGCGAGGCCGTCGCGGACTTGCCGCAGCAACAGGCCAAAGCTGGGGGGCTGAGTGGTGTCGGCACAGATCATGGGCGGGCATTTTCCTTCCAGATGGAATATTTCTCAATGGAAATATTCTACTTGGTATCAAATGCTGTGTTGCACCAATGGTGTCTGCGGCCGACCGGGACACAGTAATGGCTGTGCGCGTGGCCCGGTAATACAATCCAGCCAATGAATGACGAAATCCGGCCAAGCACAGGCGCAACCCTTTCTTCGGTCAGGCGGCGGGCACCGCAGGGCTTTGACATGCAGCTGCCCGCCCCGCTGCTGCGTGACCAGGAACTGGACTGGTTCGAGCGCGACGACGGACCGCCAGTGTTCGGCTTCCGCTTCGACAGCCCGCAGGGCCTGGCCCGCGAGGTGGACTGGCACCAGCATGCGCGGGCACAGCTGATCTGCGTCGAGCGCGGCCTGCTGACCACCCGCACCCGTCACGGCACCTGGTCCTTGCCGGCGGGTTCGGGCGGCTGGATGCCCGCAGCCGAGCCGCATACGGTGGTGATCGACGGCCCACTGCGTGGCTGGGGCATGGCCCTGGCCAGCCCGATCTGTGTTGATTTGCCCGACGACCCCTGTGTGATCGGCATATCCCGCCTGCTCAATGCACTGGCCGAGCGGATCAGCGACTGGTCGCCGGAGCAGCCACTGTCTCTGCCCCAGCAGCACATGATGGATGTACTGCTCGACGAAATCCGGCAGGCACCGCGCCAGCGCATGCACCTGCCGATGCCGGCCGATCGCCGCCTGCTGCGGATTGCCTCGCAGCTGTTGGCCGAGCCGGCCGATGACCGCAGCCTTGCGCAATGGGCGCAGTGGGCGGGCCTGTCACCGCGCAGCCTGAGCCGCCATTTCCGCGACGAGACCACCTTGAGCTTCGCCCAGTGGCGGCAGCAGGCACGGCTTGCCGAGGCGCTGCGCCGCCTCAACGACGGCCATGCCGTGGCCGACATCGCCCATTCACTGGGGTTCAGCAGCCCCAGCGCCTTCGTGATCGTGTTCCGTCGTCACTTCGGCCTGCCGCCCGGCCGCTACCAGAGCCGGGCAGAACAGGGGCTGGAAGGCGGGCTCGATCCCGTCCGTGGCTTGGCATCTCCGCCGCCATCCGGATAATCGTCGGATCAGGCAGCCGGCGGCCCCCGCCTTGGCTCCGCACAACAGGTAGCACCCACCCGCAATGACTGAGTCTGCACGCCCCGCTTACCATGGCTTCGAACAGCAGCCACTGCGCGAATACGCTGAACGCGCCTATCTTGATTACTCCATGTACGTGGTGCTGGACCGCGCCCTGCCCTTCATCGGCGACGGGCTCAAGCCGGTGCAGCGCCGCATCATCTATTCGATGAGCGAACTGGGCCTGGGTGCCGCATCCAAGCCCAAGAAGTCCGCCCGCACCGTCGGTGACGTCATCGGTAAGTACCACCCGCACGGCGACAGCGCCTGTTACGAGGCCCTGGTGCTGATGGCCCAGCCGTTCTCGTTCCGCTACCCGCTGATCGACGGCCAGGGCAACTTCGGCTCCAGCGACGACCCCAAGTCGTTCGCGGCCATGCGTTACACCGAATCCAAGCTGACCCCGATCGCCGAGGTGTTGCTGGGCGAACTGGGCCAGGGCACCACCGACTGGTCGCCGAATTTCGACGGCACCCTGGAAGAGCCAAGCTGGTTGCCGGCACGCCTGCCGCACCTGCTGCTCAACGGCACCACCGGCATCGCCGTGGGCATGGCCACCGACGTACCGCCGCACAATCTCAATGAGATCGTCAGCGCGCTGGTGCGCCTGATCGACGAGCCGGATACCACCGTCGCCGAGCTCTGCGAGCACGTGAAGGGCCCGGACTACCCGACCACCGCCGAGATCATCACCTCGCCGTCGGACCTGCGGAACATCTACGAGACCGGCAATGGCAGCGTGCGTGCGCGTGCCACTTTCAAGAAGGAAGGCAGCAACATCGTCATCGATGCGCTGCCGCACCAGGTCTCGCCGTCCAAGGTAATCGAGCAGATCGCCGCGCAGATGCGCGCCAAGAAGCTGCCGTGGCTGGAAGACATCCGCGACGAATCCGACCACGCCAACCCGGTGCGCGTGGTATTGATGCCGCGTTCCAACCGCGTCGACGCCGAGCAGCTGATGGGCCACCTGTTCGCCATCACCGACCTTGAGCGCAGCTACCGCGTCAACCTCAACGTCATCGGTCTGGACGGTCGTCCGCAGGTCAAGAACCTGAAGATGCTGCTCAGCGAGTGGCTGCGTTTCCGCCAGGACACGGTCACCCGCCGCCTCAACCATCGCCTGCAGAAGGTCGAGCGTCGCCTGCACCTGTTGGAAGGCTTGTTGGTTGCCTTCCTCAACCTGGACGAAGTGATCCGCATCATCCGCACCGAGGACGATGCCAAGGCCGCGCTGATCGCACGCTTCGCGCTGAGCGAAGACCAGGCCGAATACATCCTGGAAACCAAGCTGAAGCAGCTTGCGCGCCTGGAAGAAATGAAGATCCGCGGCGAGCAGGACGAGCTGGCCAAGGAACGCGACAAGATCCTGTCGATCCTGCAGAGCAGCGCCAAGCTGAAGAAGCTGGTCAAGGACGAACTGCTGGCCGACGCCAAGAAGTTCGGCGACGATCGCCGTTCGCCGCTGGTGCAGCGCGGTGCCGCCCAGGCCATCGACGAGACCGAGCTGGTCCCCAGCGAGCCGATGACCGTGGTGCTGTCGGAGAAGGGTTGGGTACGCGCAGCCAAGGGCCACGATGTCGATGGCTCGACCCTGAACTACCGCGACGGTGACAGCCTGCTGGCGGTGGCACGCACGCGAAGCACGCAGCAGGTCGCCTTCCTCGATACCGAAGGCCGCGCCTACTCCACGCCGGTGCATACCCTGCCCTCGGCACGTGGCAATGGCGAGCCGTTGACCGGCCGCTTCTCGCCGGCTCCGGGCAGCAGCTTCGTCACCGTGGCCAGCGGCGACAACAACACCCGCTTCGTGCTGGCGTCCACGCATGGTTATGGTTTCGTCACCCGCTTCGAGAACCTGACCGGCCGCAACAAGGCCGGCAAGGCGATGCTCAACCTGTCCGCTGGTTCGGCAGTGCTGACCCCGTCCCTGGTCGCCAACCCGGAAACCGACCGCATCGTCGCGGTCACCAGCGCCGGCAACATGCTCGCCATCCCGGCCAGCGAGTTGCCTGAGCTGGACAAGGGCAAGGGCAACAAGATCATCGAGATCCCCAAGGCCAAGCTCTCCACCGAGCGCGTGGTGGCGGTGGTCGCGGTTGGTCCGGGCAACAGCCTGCTGGTACGCAGTGGCCAGCGCACCATGAACCTGTCGTTCAAGGACCTGGAGACGTATCTGGGAACGCGGGCAACGCGCGGGCATCTGCTGCCGCGTGGGTGGCAGAAGGTGGAAGGGCTTGAAGTCCAGTAAGTACAAAGAAGGCCGGGCAATGCCCGGCCTTCTGCTTTTTGTTTCTTGTAGGAGCGGCGTAAGCCGCGAAGCCACTGAACCAACAATCAGCAGTGACCATAGACCACGCTTGATCCATTGCTATCAGCTTCGCGGCTCACGCCGTTCCTACAAACCACCGGCAACACAAGCGGAGACCCCCATGCAACCCGACTTCTGGCTGCAACGTTGGCAGAACGGTCAAATCGGCTTCCATCGCAACGAAGTGATGCCACTGCTGCAGAAGCACTGGCCCGAACTGCAACTCCCGGCAGGCAGCCGCGTACTGGTGCCGCTGTGCGGCAAGACCCTGGACATGCACTGGCTGGCCGCGCAAGGCCACCGCGTGCTTGGCGTCGAATTGTCGCCAATGGCGATCGAGCAGTTCTTCGCTGAAGCCGGCATCAGTCCGCTACGCCACAGCAGCCAGTACGGCGAGCACTACAGCGCCGGGCCGATTGAAATCATCTGTGGTGATGCATTTGCACTGGACGCGGAGTTGCTGGCAGACACAGCCGGCGTCTACGACCGCGCCGCCCTGATCGCCTTGCCGCCGCACCTGCGCCAACACTACCGCGACACCTTGTACGGGCAGTTGCCGATAGGTTGCCAAGGCGTGCTGATCACCTTGGAATACCCGCAGGACGAAAAGCAGGGCCCGCCGTTCTCGGTGGTAGAAGCCGAAGTGCAGCGCTTGTTCGCCAGCCCCTGGCAGGCCGGCCTGCTGGAACGCCGCGACATCCTTGATCAGCAGCCGGATTTCCGCGCGGACGGCGCAACTGCACTTTCCACCGCCGTCTACAGGCTGCAGCGCCTGTAGTGCCGACCCATGGTCGGCAGGGGCATTACCGATAGACCTGACAGATGCCGACCATGGGTCGGCACTACCAGGCGGCGTCCACCGCCCTCAGATCAATGTGCCGGGGTGCCCTTGGCGTCCATCTTGCTCAGCTGGTACAGCTCAAGGCCAATACGCTTGATCAGGCCCAGCTGCTTCTCCAGCCACCAGGCATGGTCTTCCTCGGTGTCGCGCAGCTGCAGCAGCAGGATGTCGCGGCTGACGTAGTCACCCTGCGCTTCGCACAGCTTCACACCGGCGGCCAGGTTGGCGCGCACCTGGTACTCGACCTGCAGGTCCTTTTCCAACATCTCCATCACGGTCACACCCGGCTCGAAGGCGTGCGGACGCATGTCCGGGTTGCCGCCGAGGAACAGGATGCGGCGCAGCAGCGCATCGGCGTGCTGTGTCTCTTCTTCCATCTCGTGGCCGATGCGCTCGAACAGCGCCAGCAGGCCCTGGTCCTCATAGCGACGGGAATGGATGAAGTACTGGTCGCGCGCAGCCAGTTCGCCGCGCAGCAGCTCCTTCAGGCACTCAATGACTTCGGCTTTGCCCTGCATGGGGGGGTGCTCCTGATGATTCGATGGTGCATAGGGTGCCCCATCTGAAAACCCAATGATCTAATCGGAATCACTTTCAGTTGCGATTCCCTCTCTTTCGGCTTCACAAGCTGTCTACAATCGCGACAGAACCGCTACCGGGGGTAGGCCTGTGCTGCGTTGGCTGCTGCGTTCGCTTTGGGTTGTATTGGGGCTGTTGCTGGTCTTGCTGCTGGTCATCTGGGGGTTGCTGCGTGGCAGCCTGCCGCAGTTGGACGGGGAACTGGCGCTGCCGGGGCTGTCGGCACCGGTCAGCATCCAGCGTGACGCACTGGGGGTGCTCACCGTCGAGGCCGCCAACGAGACCGACATGGCCCGTGCGCTGGGCTATGTACACGCGCAGGAACGCTTCTTCGAGATGGACCTGATGCGCCGCTCGGCGGCCGGGGAACTGTCCGAACTGTTCGGCGCCAAGGCCTTGCCACTGGACAGGCGCATGCGCGTGCACCGGCTGCGCGCCCATACCCAGCAGAACCTGGGCGCCGCCCTCGGCGACAAACGCGGCGTGATCGAAGCCTACCGCGACGGCGTCAATGCCGGCCTGGCCGCCCTGCCGGTGCGGCCATGGCCGTATCTGCTGCTGCGCCAGCAGCCGCGGCCGTGGGAGCTGGAGGACTCGGTGCTGACCGGGCTGGCGATGTACGCCGACCTGCAGGACCCGACCAATACCCGCGAACTGGCGATGGCGCGCATCCGCAGCGTGGTGCCACCCGCGCTGTACGCAATGCTTGCCCACGACGGCAGCAGCTGGGATGCACCCTTGTTCGGCGCGCCCCGTGGCGATGCGGTATTACCGGATGCGGCAACGCTGGACCTGCGCAATGCAGGCACCGCGCCGGCCCTCACTCCACTGCCTGCTTCGCAAGCGGTCCCCCTCTCTCCCGCTGCGCAGGAGAGAGACGTAGGTGGGTCGCCTGCGGCGACCGGTTCTTTTCCGGGTAGCAACAACTTCGCAGTAGCAGGAGCTCTGACTCCCGACGGCCGCGCCATCATCGCCGACGACATGCACCTGGGCCTGCGTGCGCCGAATATCTGGTTCCGCGCACGCCTGCGCTATGCCGACCCGACCGCGCCGGAAGGCAAGGTCGATGTCGCCGGATTCACCCTGCCCGGCCTGCCTGCAGTCATCGTCGGCAGCAATACGCGGGTGGCCTGGGCCTTCACCAACAGCTATATCGACACCGCGGACTACACCACCCTGCCCGCCAACACGCCGCTGCGCAGCTACAACGAGGCCATTGCCGTTGCCGGTGCCAACCCGGAAATGCTGCTGGTGCGGGAGAGCGATTGGGGCCCGGTCCTGCACGACGAACCCGACGGTCAACTGCTCGCACTGCGCTGGGTTGGTCAACAAGCCGGTGCGGTCCGCCTGGATTTCGCTGACATGGCCAAGGCCGCCGACCTGGATTCCGCATTTGCGGTAGCCGACCGCTCGGGCATCCCTGCTCAGAACCTGCTGGTCGCTGACCGCACTGGCCGTATCGCCTGGCGCCTCATCGGCGCGCGCCCTGCGCGTGACCCGAGTTGCCATGCCGACGCAGCGGCGCAGGCCAGCTGCTCGCCGTGGCCGATCCGCACCGACCACGCACCGGCACTGGTCGACCCACCGGACCATCGCTTGTGGACGGCCAATGGCCGCGTCCTCGACGGTGCCGCCCTGGCCGAAGCCGGCGATGGCGGTTATGACTTCGGTGCGCGCGCCAAGCAGATCCGCGACGGTCTGTTTGCCCACGAGAGCTTCAATGAAAGCGACCTGCTGGCGATCCAGCTGGACGACCGCGCCCTGCTGATGGAACGCTGGTGGAAGCTGCTGCGGCAGACCATCGAGCATAGCGATGATCCTGCACTGAAGCGTCTGGAAGTCGCCAGCCGCCAATGGCAGGGCCGCGCCTCCCCCGACTCGGTCAGTTACCGGATGGCACGCGGGTTCCGCGGCATCCTGATGGACAACATGGAAGGCGCGCTGCTGGCGACGGCCAAGCAACGCCTTGGCGAGCGCTACATTCCACCCAAGCTTGCCCAGTTCGAAGGCGTGCTGTGGCCCCTGCTCAAGGAGCGTCCTCCGCATCTGCTGCCGCCACCCTATGAGAGCTGGGATGCCCTGCTCGCCGACAGCGCCCGCCAACTTGAGAAGGATCTGGCCGAACAGGGCCCGGATCTGGCGCAACGCAGCTGGGGCGAGCGCAATACTGCAGCGATCTGCCATCCGGTCTCGGCGGCGCTGCCGGGTCTGTTCAAGCGCTGGCTGTGCATGCCGGCCCAGCCCTTGGCCGGCGATGACAACATGCCGCGCGTGGTCGGGCCCAAGTTCGGTGCCTCCGAACGCATGGTGGTGTCACCCGGTCACGAAGCCGACGGCATCGTGCACATGCCCGGCGGCCAGAGCGGCCATCCGCTGTCACCGTTCTGGGGCGCAGGCCACGACGACTGGGTGGAAGGCCGACCAACGCCGTTCCTGCCAGGCAAGCCGGCGCACACCCTGAGCTTGAGTCCAAGATAGGAGACATCACCGCCCACGCAACCCCGGCTGGCATCCAGGCGTGGGAGCGGCATAAGCCGCGAAGCTGGATTTACTGGAACCCTCGATGCATATGCAATCTGATGGTGTCCCTGCTTCGCGGCTGACGCCGCTCCCACAAACAGCTGACCGGCTCGCCGTCACCAATGCACTACGCGCTTACTTCAAGCGCACCGTCCACTCCACCTCGAGCTTGGCCTCGGCGTCGAACAGGCGGCTGATCTGCACCCAGCTCGCGGCTGGATACTTGCCGTCGGGGAAGAAGGTCTTGCGATCGGGAATCGCCTTGATCAAGCTATCCATATCCGTGGTGAAAACCGTTTCCTTGACCACCTGGCTGCTGTCAGCATTGAACTGCTGCAGGATTTTCGTCAGCTTTCCGTAGCAATCGCGTACCGCGACATGCATGTCCGCACCTCGGCAGGGGACGCCGGAGATATGCAACGTGTCGCCATCGCGCACCACGCCGGTGTAACCAATATCTGTTTCCCAGCTGCCCAGCTGATGCCGCTCCAATGGCACCTCGGCAGCGTGGGCCAAGGAACTGCACAACAGGCCAAGCATCACCAACGCACAAGCACGCATCGAAAGTCCTTTTTATCGGTTGTGAAGGGAGGAACTGCAATTTCCTGATCGCGCGCATTGGATTGTGCGGCATGAAACGTGCCCCCTCTCCCGATCCCTCTCCTGTACCGGGAGAGGGATTTCGGAGCCAATGCAGGCCAATGCGTCAAATGACCACCGGGTCGATTGACTACTTATCCAGCCAAGGCCTGTTCGTGCACACCGGCCACGGCGCGACCGGACGGATCGGCCATGCTGGCGAAGCTGGCATCCCAGGCAATCGCCGCGGGTGACGAACAGGCAATCGACTTGCCGCCCGGCACCGTTTCCGACGCCGCATGGCTGGGGAAGAACTGCTCGAAGACGTGGCGGTAGTAGTACGCCTCCTTGGTCTGCGGCGGGTTGTGCGGGAAACGCTTGTCGGCGGCGGCCAGCACGCGGTCGCTGACCTGTGCTTCGGCATGCGCCTTCAAACCATCGATCCAACCGTAGCCGACGCCGTCGCTGAACTGCTCCTTCTGCCGCCAAAGGATTTCCTTGGGCAGGTAACCCTCGAAGGCCTCACGCAACACCGCCTTCTCGATGCGGCCGCTGGCCTTGTCGACCATCTTGTGGCGCGCATCCATCTTCATCGCCACATCAAGGAATTCGCGGTCCAGGAACGGCACGCGCGGCTCCACGCCCCAGGCCATCATCGACTTGTTCGCGCGCAGGCAGTCGTAGTTGTTCAGTGCATCCAGCTTGCGCACGAGTTCTTCATGGAACTCACGCGCGTTCGGCGCCTTGTGGAAGTACAGGTAGCCACCGAAGATCTCGTCACTGCCCTCACCGGACAGCACCATCTTCACGCCCATTGCCTTGATCCGTCGCGCCAACAGGAACATCGGCGTGGATGCACGGATGGTGGTGACGTCGTAAGTCTCGACGTGACGGATCACCTCCGGCACTGCATCAAGGCCTTCCTCGAAGGTGTATTCGAAACCGTGATGCACGGTGCCCAGCATTTCCGCCGCCACCTTGGCCGCGGCCAGGTCGGGCGAACCCTTCAGGCCAATGGCAAAGCTGTGCAGGCGCGGCCACCAGGCCTCGCTCTGACCGCCGTCTTCGATGCGGTTGCGCGCATAGCGCGCCGCGACCGCGGCGACCAGCGAGGAATCCAGGCCACCGGACAGCAGCACGCCATAGGGCACGTCGGTCATCAATTGGCGGTGCACGGCACGCTCGAAGGCCTCGCGCAGTTCGGTCAGCGATACGTCCACACCTTCCACTGCGTCGTAGTCGCGCCACGGACGCTCGTAGTACTTGCTCAGCGTATCGGTGCTGCTGTCATACCAGTGGCCGGGCGGGAACTGCGCCACGTCGGCACAGGTATCGGACAGCGACTTCATTTCCGAGGCCACGCACAGCCGGCCCTGCTTGTCGTGGCCCCAGTACAGCGGCACCACGCCGATCGGGTCGCGGGCGATGATCACGCGCTGTTTCTCGCGGTCCCACAACGCAAAGGCGAAGATGCCGTTGAGCCTGTTCAAGTAGGACGCAGGTTCATCTTCACGGTACAGCGCGTTGATCACTTCGCAGTCCGAACCGGTCTGGAAGGCGTAGGGCTGGGTGAGTTCCTTCTTAAGTTCCTGATGGTTGTAGATCTCACCGTTCACTGCCAGTGCCAACTGGCCATCGTCGGACAACAGCGGCTGCGAGCCACCGGCCGGGTCAACGATGGCCAGGCGCTCGTGCACCAGGATGGCGCCGTCGTCCACGTAGACGCCGCTCCAGTCCGGGCCGCGATGCCGCTGGCGCTGGGATTGTTCAAGCGCCTGCCGACGCAGCGCCTGCAGGTCGTCACCGGATTGCAGGCCAAAAATGCCGAAGATGGAACACATGGGAAAGCTCCTGGGTTGTGTGGGGACAAACATTCGAAGCAACGGTTTGAAGACCTGCAGCCGCTCGGTGTTCCCGCCCGGCCACAAAAAAACCCGCATCGGCCGATGCGGGTTTTCTGGTGTCCTGAGCGTGTTGCCTGTTCTAGCTCTGGTCGCAGTCCCGCAGTGGCCGCGCACGATTATTCGCGCGCAGATTATTGCGGTTGTTATTGTTGACGGCGGTGGCCAGGAACGAGGACATGGCGCTGACCGTATCCCGCTTTCGGCGCCCGCGCAACTGTTGCTTTGGCAACCGATTCAGCGGCCGGGCCGGCGCACTCCGCGATAATCCCCCGCCACCTTGCCCGGACCTGCTGGATGCCCCGTCCCACACCCCGCGTGCTGCTGTACGCCCTGCCCCTGTTCATCCTGCTCGGTTGCGCGACAAGGCCCAACACCCGCCCTGCCAGCGACACCGAACGCGACGCGCTGTCCGCGGCCGCCGATGGCCAGTTCGATTCCGCACTGCGGGTGGCGAAGATGTATCAGGCCTGGAACGACCCGCGCGCATTGGATTGGTACGCGCGCGCCGCGGCGACAATACCGCGCACCCACCGCAGCACCGGCGCCGAGGAGCAACTGGGCAGGATCCTTGAGCGCGGCCGCCTGGACAGCAGTGACGAACCGCAAAAGCCCGAGGACGTCCGCTTCAAGCCGTCACCGCGCAAGGCACTGCGCTGGTACCAGAGTGCCGCCTACCACGGCTCGCCGTATGCCATGTCCGATCTGGCACGCTGGTACGAACGCCAGGGCGACATGGCGGGCGCACTGCGTTGGCGCCTGCGTTCGGCGGTGTACATGCGTGAGCTGTACAAGCTGGACGCACTGCGCAAGGCAACCCTCGCCTCAAGCGAAGCTGCTCGCCTTGACCCGGACCAACCCTCCAGCAATGCGACCATCGCCCGCATCCAGCGGCGTGCCGCGCGCGGCGATGCCGAGGCCCAGGTCGATCTTGGCGCCTTGCACGAAGCGGGCATCGGCATGCCAACGGATATGCGCGAGGCACTGCGCTGGTATCAGCGCGCCGGCGAACAGGGCAATGTCTACGGCCAGTACTTCAGCGGCTTGGCGCTCGGTCGCGGCAGCAAAAGCCTGCCGAAAGATGAGACTGCAGCGGCGGCATGGTTCGCGCGCGCCCAGGCGCAGGAGTTCTATCTGGCCGAGGAGTCGTACTGGCGCCGGGCCATCGCGCCGCCGTTCTTCATCTTCGAATAGATCGAGCAGGTCTGTACACACAACGTCCGCCGCAACAAGACTGCATCAGCACAGCGATGTCGCGCAGAATGACGCGCAAGCACCTGCAGAGTTGGACATGACGAACACTCCGGTTTTCCACGAAGAAACCATCGACCGCGCGCGCATGCAGCAGATCATCCGCGCGCACCCGCGCGCTGCGATATTCGAATCCTGCACGCTGGACGAAGGCGATTTCTCGCGCCTGGACATGGACGGCTTCCAGTTCAAGCAGTGCTCGCTGAGCAGGGCCAACTGGCTGGCCTCATCACTGGAGGAAAGCCAGTGGCAGAAATGCCGCGGCAGCCACTGCGACTTCAGTTCCGCGCAGCTCAGTGATTCGCGCTTCGATCACTGCGACCTCAACAACAGCTTCTGGCGACGCGCCACGCTGTCATCGGTGCAATTCAAGGACTGCAAGCTGACCGGCGCCCACCTGCAGGAAGTGAGCGGCTGGGCGCTGGAGTTCCGCGATTGCCTGCTGGTCAGCGCCGACCTGCGCGGCATGTCATTCCGCAAAGCGCAGCTGGAAGGCATGGATTTCTCCGATGCCGACCTCTCGGGCTGCGACTTCCGCGATGCCGTATTCACCGGCGGCAGCCTGCGCAACACACAGACCCGCCTGACCCGCTTCGAAGGTGCCGACCTGCGCGATACCGATATCAGCGGGCTCAACCTGATGGACGCAAAGCACTTCAAGAAGGCGGTGATCTCGCAGCGGCAGGCTGCGGCGGCATTGGCGGCGTTTGGGTTGATCGTCGCCTAGGGAAAACAGGTGCTTCGGATAGGCACCAGTACGGGCTTCCCGCTGGCCCAGGTCATGCCCCTCCCGGT
This sequence comes from Stenotrophomonas sp. STEN063, assembly GCF_056854515.1. NCBI lineage: Bacteria > Pseudomonadati > Pseudomonadota > Gammaproteobacteria > Lysobacterales > Lysobacteraceae > Stenotrophomonas > Stenotrophomonas sp. STEN063. The sequence goes on along the minus strand of NZ_JBXFWF010000021.1, from coordinate 45,836 downwards.
CACTCCGCATCCAGCGTTGCGATCTCAACCCGATTCCGCCCCTCGCGCTTGCCGCGATAGAGTGCCAGGTCGGCACCGCGTACGAGCGCCATCGGGTCTTCCCCAGGCACCGGAGTGCAAACCGCCACCCCGACACTGATGGTCACCCGTTGCCCCGCCGCACCGGTCACCTGTTCCACCGCACTGCGCAGACGCTCCCCAAGCGCCATCGCCATCTGCGCGTCGCAACCCGGCAGGATCAACACGAACTCCTCGCCGCCATAGCGTGCGACCAGCTCTTCGGCACCGGTCACCTGCGCGGCCAGGGTCTGCGCAACGCGGCGCAACTGCAGGTCGCCGATGTGGTGGCCGTGGGTGTCGTTGAACTGTTTGAAGTGATCTACGTCGATCATCATCACCGCCAGCGGCTCCTGCTGTTCGACGCAGCGCTGCCACGCCCGTGGCAAGGCCTTCTCCATCGCGTGGCGGTTGGCGATGCCGGTGAGTCCGTCGGTCACCGCCAGGGCAGAGAGCCTGGAATTGGCGCTCTGCAGCTCGGCTGTGCGCTCGTTGATCTTCTGCTCAAGCAGGCGGTTTTGTGCATTGATGGCACGGGTGCGTAGCCGCACCACCGCGACCACGAACAACAAGCCCGCCACGCCAAAGCCCACTCGAGCCCAGGGCCGCTGGTACCAGAAGGGTGAAACCTGCAACGGGTAGCTCGTCGCCTCGGTGGGGGCGCCGCCCAGTACCCTCGCCTGCAACTGGAAGATGTAATCACCCGCTGGCAAGCGCTGGTAGGTCAGCTCACGCCCTGCCGTCCACGGCGACCATTCGTTGTGATAGCCCGGCATCCGGTAACGGAACTCGACTTCCGGCTCCATGCTCTGCACACCGAAGCGCAAGGCCCATCCCGCCCCCGCTGGCAAGTGCGGCGGTGTTTTTGGCAACAGCGGCAACAGTACCGGCGGATGGTTCGGACCTTGCAGCTCGATGCGATCCAGCCGCGCCTGCGCCGGTGTCGCGACGGACTCGATCGCAGCAGGATCCAACTGCAACACGCTGTCGCGGGTAACCACGCGCAGTTGCCCGTCGCGATGCAGGGCAACCGTCTTGAAACCTGGCACGCGGCTATCACTGACATGCTGCAGTTGGAACGTGGCCGCACCGGGCTTGCGCCACCATAGCTGTCGCGCGGTCCAGGCAAAGCTGCCCTTGGCGTTGTCCTCGCCTTCCAGCTCCATGGGCGCCTGCAGTCCCGGCAGCACGGGCAAAGCCGCGGCAACAAACCGTTCACCCTGCAAACGGTGCACCTGCTGCCCGGATATCGCGTACAAAACGCGATCACTCCGGAACAAACGAGTGCCCTTCCCTGCAGCTGCAGGCAAGCCTTGCTTCGACCCAAAATGCTGCTCAGCGAGCAATTGGCCAGTATCCGTAGCGAAGCGCCAGCGCCTCGCGCCACCGCCTGCATCGCCCGCCCACAACTCGCCTGCGACACCTTCATACACCCCAACCGCAGCGCCGCCGATCTGCCACTGCGCCTGCAGCTGCCAGCGCCCGTCGTGTTGACCGAGCACGATGATCTTGGTGTTGGTCAACGCGAACATGCGCCTGGCGTCGAACGCCGAGGGCATCAGCCTGCTGACACTGTCACCCAGCGCCGGCGGCAGCAGCCGTCGCGGTTGCGTTTGCCCGGGATCGAGCACCGCCAGTCCATAGCGATCTCCGATCAGGAGACCGGCGTTTGTTCCCTCCAGCGCAAAGGTCTCCAGATCGCGTCGCGGCCATTGCGAGAGCGAGAACATTGGCGTGCCCGCCGCAGAGGGTTGCGCACTCCACACACCCATGCTTGCCACCCACAGGCGGCCCTCATACCACGTGCTGTCGAAGATGCGTCCGTTCAGGCCATGCAGACGCCCATAGCGCGTCCAGGGTAGCGACCAGCGCAGGCGTGCGATGCCGTTCTCGCCTGAGATCCACACCGCGCCTTCGCGATCCTCCACCAGGTCGTGCATCTCACCCGCACACGCGGCAAAACTGTCGAGCAGGTGCAGATCGGGGGAGAAACGCATGATCGTGCCGTCGAAGCTGCCGATCGCGAAGCCACCGTCGGCAAGGGCAATACCGGTGTACGGCTCGTGCAGACGGAAGGCCGCATCGGCCTCCGTGTCGAGCTTGCGCACACGCCTACCATCGCTGAAATGGAAGCCATCGGCCGCGGCAAGCAGCAAGCCGCCCCGGTACGGCCAGGCCGCTGGAACACGCAGCTTGGCGAGCGACTCCATGCCTTCGACCAGCACCATCGCCGCCTTGTCAGCACGGTAAAGACCTTGCCCCGGAACACGGAAGAAGACCTCGTCGCCGGCCACCAGCGGACGCGTACGTGCGCCAGCGGGAAGCTGCATGCGCGTGGTGCTGCCGTCCTTTTCAAGCACGAACAAGGCGCCAGCGCTTACCGCGTGTACGCCACGCGAGGTTTCGCCCAACGAGAAGACCTCGACCGGCCCTTGCACCAGACCCGCACTGGCCAAGCGTGGCAACAGGTCAACGAATTTGTGGGTTCCATCAGGCTGTCGCAGCAAGCGTCCGAAAACCCCTGCGCCGGCGACAACGATGCTGCCGTCGCGCGCCAGCATGATCGAGTACACCGGCGCTTCACCAGACGCTTCCAACAGCTCCCATACCCCGCTACGGAAGACCATCACGCCTTCGCCACTGGCAGCATAGAGGTTGCCCGCGCGGTCGACGACCACGCCGGGATAGGTTGGCGCGGCAGGCAATTGGCTTGCCCCGAACTGACGTAGCAGCGGCAAGCCGTGCAGTGTTGTGCTGGCGTGCGCGAATGGCAGCAGGCACACCAGCAGCAGGGCCATCAGCCCTTTACGGAACCGCATTTGAACACTGTCCATCTCGCCCCCCCGGCAAGATTGTGCACTTGCACCGTAACAGCTTAGTCCAGCAGCTTTTCGATCAGTTTCCTGTACAGCCCAGGCAGCGCCTCCAGATCGGCGACGCGCACGTTCTCATCGACCTGGTGGATGCTGGCATTCACCGGCCCCACTTCGATGCACTGTGCGCCCAAGGGCGCGATGAAGCGGGCGTCGGAGGTGCCACCGCCGGTGCTTTCTTCCGGCGCGGCGCCGGCGAATCCGGCCAGAACGTTGCGGGCAACACTGCGCAGGCGCCCTTCCGGCGTATAGAACGGCTCGCCGCTGCGGTGCCACTGCAGGTCGTAATCCAGGCCGTGACGATCCAGCAGCGCACCAATCTCGGTTTCCAGCTTGTCCGCATTCCAATGTGGGTTGTAGCGCAGGTTGAACATCACCTGCAGCTCGCCCGGGATCACGTTGTTGGCGCCGGTGCCTGCGTTGATGTTCGAGATCTGCAGGCTGGTGGACGGGAAGCTTTCGTAGCCATCGTCCCAATGACGGGCAGTCAGCTCAGCCAACGCCGCTGCGGCCAGATGGATGGGGTTGCGTGCCTTGTCCGGATAGGCGACATGACCCTGCACGCCCTTGATACGCAGCTTGGCCGAAAGGCTGCCGCGGCGACCGACGCGCAGCAGGTCACCGAGCTTGGCGGTGGACGACGGCTCGCCGGTAATGCACCAGTCGATGCCCTGCCCGCGCTCGACAAAGAGTTTGGCAACGTGGCGGACGCCATCGATGGCATCCCCTTCCTCGTCGCTGGTCAGCAGCACCGCCAGCGTGCCGGGATGGTCCGGATGCGCGGCAACAAACTGCTCAGCGGCCACCACGAAGGCGGCAACGCTGCCCTTCATGTCGGCAGTGCCGCGCCCGTACAGCACGCCATCGCGCACCTCCGGCTTGAACGGGTCGCTGCTCCAGGCCTCGACCGGCCCGGTCGGCACCACATCGGTGTGACCGAGCAGCACCAGTACCGGTGCGCCGCTGCCGTGGGTGGCCCAGAGGTTGTCCACTTCCCCCAGGCGCAGGTGCTCGCAGTTGAAGCCTGCGGCGCTGAGGCGGCCTGCGATCAGCTGCTGGCAGCCGGCGTCTTCCGGGGTAACCGAGGGGCGGGCGATCAGATCGCAGGTCAGGGCTAGTACGTCGTTCATTGCAGCCTTCTTGGGTCGGTGGCTTCGCGGCTTACGCCGCTCCCACAATTGCTGGTGGGCGGATCAGGCGATGTTGAAACGGGCCTTGAAGCCGTTGTCACTGAAACCCTGGCTCAGGCTGCCATCGTCGGTGATCACCAACGGGCGCTTGATCAACTGCGGGTACTCGCGCAGCAGCAGCTTCCACTCGGCATCGGACTCGGGCGATTTGCGGTTGTCCGGCAGCTGCCGCCAGGTGGTCGAGGATTTGTTGATCATCGCGGCGAAACCGCCGGCCTTGCCAGCCCATTCGAGCAGGGTTTCCGGGCTGGGCTTGTTGTCGCGGTAGTCGACGAAGGTGTAGGCGACATTGAAGCGATCCAGCCATTTGGTGGCCTTCTTGCAGGTGTCGCAGTTTTTCAGTCCGTAGATCGTGGTCATGGTTCAAAGCTCGCGGTGATGTAGCCCCTCTCCCTTCGGGAGAGGGGTTGGGGTGAGGGTAAGGGCGAAGCCTCGCACAGGCTTGGCACTGCAGCGCTTCGCGCCAACCCTCATCCGCCCCTTCGGGGCACCTTCTCCCGAAGGGAGAAGGAGGAAATCAATCCGCCAACCCACGCAGCAGGTCATTGACGCTGGTCTTGCTGCGGGTCTTGGCATCCACCTGCTTGACGATCACCGCGCAGTACAGCGAATGCGTGCCATCCTTGGACGGCAGCGAGCCGCTGACCACCACGCTGTACGGCGGTACATAGCCATACGTCACTTCGCCGGTGGCACGGCTGTAGATACGGGTGCTCTGGCTCAGGAACACGCCCATGCCGATCACACTGTGGTGGCCGACAACCACACCTTCCACCACTTCCGAACGCGCGCCGATGAAGCAATGGTCCTCGATGATGGTCGGGCTGGCCTGCAGCGGCTCCAGTACGCCACCGATGCCGGCACCACCGGACAGGTGGCAATGCTTGCCGATCTGCGCGCAGGAACCCACCGTGGCCCAGGTATCAACCATGGTGCCCTCGCCCACATGGGCGCCGATATTGGTGAAACTCGGCATCAGCACCACGTCCTTGCCAAAGTGCGTGCCGCGACGGGCAATCGCGCCCGGCACCACGCGTACGCCGGCCTGGCGGAAGGCCGCTTCGTCGTAACCTTCAAAGCGCGACTCGACCTTGTCCCAGAACGGGGCCGGGGCGCCGTCCATCACTGCCATGTCGTTGACACGGAAGTACAGCAGCACCGCCTTCTTCAACCACTCGTTGACCTTCCAGCCGCCGTTGCCATCGGGCTCGGCAACACGGAATTCACCGGACTCCAGGCCGTCGATGACGCGGTTGACCAGCGCGCGGGTCGAACCTTCGATCTCGTCCATGGTCAGCATGGTGCGGCGCTCGAATGCGCTCTCGATGCCGAACTTCAACTCGGCCACGCCCGGTGCCGGCGGCTTGCGCAGGCTGCGCGGTCCTACCGACGGCGTCACCGGCTTGGTCGACTTCGGCTTGGCAGCAGCAACCTTCTTCACCGGTGCCTTGACCGTCTTCGCAACAGGCTTGGCGGCCGGCTTGGTCGCTACTGCAGCTTTTTTCTTCGGCGCAGCCTTTGCAGGCGCTGCCTTCTTGGCGGTCTTCTTGGTCACGGTCTTCCTGGTTGCGGGCTTGCTTGCCATCAGTGGGGGTCTCCTGGCTTGTTGTCGGGATCCAGGCAGGCAAGCAATGCATCACGCAAGGCCTGCATGGAGGTTTCGGTAAGGGGGTGATCGTGGCGATCGGTAAGTTGGAACTGATCTTCGGCGCGTTCGCCGAAGGTGGCGATGCGTGCATCCTGCACGCGCAGGCGCTGGTCACGCAGCACATGCGCGACGTCGGCAAGCAGGCCGGGACGATCCGGCGCCACCAGGTTCAAGACGGTCCGGCCTTCATGACTGGCGTCGAGGAACTCGATGCGCGGGGCGAAGCGGAAATGTTTGAGCTGCCGTGGCATCACCCGCCGCGAGGGACGCAGGATCAGGATATTGCCGGCCAGCGCCTTGCGCAGCACGGATTCCAGGCGCGCGGCATCGCCGTCGGCGAAGCTGCCCGCCGGCGTCACCTCGAAGGTATCGAAGATGGTGTCATCGGGGCCGTCAAGCACGCGCGCGCGGTGAATGCCGTAGCCGGCCCGGTCCAGTGTCATCACGATCGCGGCGAACAAGCCGTCACGGTCGGGCGAGTGCACGAACACTTCCAGTGCATCACTCTCGGGAGTAATCCGCCGTACCTTGACCAGGGTGCCGCCCTTGTGGATTTCCACCAGGGACGCAGCCTGCCAGACCAACTGCTCCGGGCGGAAACGCACGAAGCTCTCATCCGGCATGGCCGCGAACTGGCGGTCGATCACCGCATCCCCATGACCAAGCAGGCGCATCTGTTCACGCACGTTGTCGCGCGCTTCCTGCACCCGCTCGGCCTCCGGCAGGGGATGTTCCAAGCCTTCGCGCAGCGCGCGACGGGTGGCGAAATACAGGTCGGCCAGCAGCCTGTCCTTCCATGCATTCCACATCTTGGGACTGGTACCGGCGATATCGGCGCAGGTAAGCAGGTACAGGTAGTCGAGACGATCACGGTCGCCGACCAGACCGGCAAAACGATGGATCACCTCGGGGTCGGTGATGTCCTGCTTCTGCGCGGTCACCGACATGCGCAGGTGCTGCTCGACCAGCCACGCCACCAGTTCAGTGTCCGTGCTGCTCAAGCCATGTGCGCTGCAGAATTCACGCGCATCCACCGCGCCCAGTTCGGAATGATCACCACCACGGCCTTTGGCGATGTCGTGGAACAGCCCGGCCAGCAGCAGCAACTCCGGCTTGCGCAGGCGCGGCCAGACTTCGTGGGCGATGGAGAAACGCTCGTCGGCGCGGCCGCTGGCGAACAAGGCCATGTTCCGCAGCACCATCAAGGTGTGCTGATCCACCGTGTAGACATGGAACAGATCGAACTGCATGCGCCCGGACACCGCAGCGAATGCGGGAATCCATTGCCCGAGCACGCCAAGCCGCGCCATCCGCGCCAGCGTATCGACCGCACGCGGACCGCGCAGCAAGGCCATGAACTGCTCGCGTACGTCGTCGTCCACGGCGGTGTAGTCAGGAATCTCGTCCAGCATCTCGGCCAGACCGCGTGCCGTCATCGAATGCAGGCCGCGCACATCGGCGGTGCGCGCCCAGCACGCGAACAAGGCAAAGATGCTGCGGATGTCGCCATGCGGCCAGAACGGGTCGTCGGCGGACAGATAGCCGCGGCGCAGCGAGAATCCCTCACCTACCGGCTGCGGCGTCGCCTCACCGTCAAATTGTTCTTCAAAGCGTTGCAGCAGGCGGTCGCTGATGCGCCGGATCACCGTCGCACTGCGATAGAAGCCCTGCATCATTTTTTCCACGCCCAGGCTTTCGGCATCATCGCCAAACCCCATGCGCGCGGCCAAGGTCTTCTGGTAATCGAAACGCAGGCGCTCTTCCGGCCGCTGTGCGACCAGGTGCAGGCCGAAACGCAGCCGCGCCAACACCTGGCGTTCGCGCTTCAGCGCGGCGGCCTCGTCCAGGCCCAGATGGCCCAGACCGACCAGCGCATCGATATTGCTGACTCCGAAGGCACGCAGTGCCATCCAGCCCAGGGTATTGAGATCGCGCAGGCCGCCCGGGCCGTCCTTGATGTCTGGCTCCAGATTGTCTGCGGTATCACCGAAGCGCTGGTGGCGGGCAAGCAGCTCTTCACGCTTGGCCAGAAAGTACTCACGCGGCGGCCATACCAGGCTGGGCGCAATCGCCCGCGCCAGACCGTGCTGGGCGGTTGCGTCCGCAACCAGCGGACGCGCCTCGATCAAGGCCGTCAGCACCGTCTGGTCAGCCGCGGCGTGCACGCACTGCGTTGCCGAGCGCACCGCATGGCTGGCCGGCAAGCCGGCATCCCACAGCAAGGCGAACAGACGTGCCAGTGCGGCTTCGTGGCGTTGCTGCACGTCGGTCTCGGCCAGTACCAGCAGGTCAATGTCCGAGCGCGGGAACAGCTCGCCACGGCCGTAGCCACCGACCGCGAACAGCGCCAAGCCTGCAGTCGCAGGAATGCAGCGCTGCCAGGCTTCAATGATCAGCTGATCGACCGCACGCGCGCGCAGGCCGGGCAGACGCTCGACATTGTCGGTCTGCTCGAAGCGCTTGCCCAGGCGGGCATCGGTGTGGGCAAGTGACTGCCGTGCATCGGCAGCCCATTGCGCGTCACCGGCAGGATCTGCCGGCGTGTCCAGAATCGGGCCCGCCGGCAAAGAGGTCATGCCTGCGCGGATTCCGCCGGAGACAGCGTCAATACCTCAACGCCATCCTCGGTCACCACAATGGTGTGTTCCCACTGCGCCGAGAGCTTGCGGTCCTTGGTCACCACGGTCCAGCCATCGGGCAGCACCTTGGTGTAGCGGGTGCCTTCATTGATCATCGGCTCGATGGTGAAGGTCATGCCCTGCTTGAGCACCAGGCCCTGGCCAGGACGGCCGTAATGCAGCACCTGCGGCTCGTCGTGGTAGACCTTGCCGATACCGTGGCCGCAGTACTCACGCACCACGCTGAAGCGCTCGCCTTCAGCGAATTCCTGGATCGCATGGCCCACATCGCCCAGCGTCGCGCCCGGCTTGACCGCACGGATACCGCGCCACATCGCTTCCTTGGTGGTTTCCACCAGGCGCTTGGCCATCACCGACGGCGTGCCGACGTAATACATGCGGCTGGTATCACCGTGCCAGCCATCCTTGATGACGGTCACGTCGATATTGACGATGTCGCCATCCTTGAGCACCTTGGCTTCGCTGGGAATGCCGTGGCAGATGACGTTGTTCACCGAGGTGCACACGGTCTTGGGGAATCCGCGGTAGCCCACATTGGCCGGGATGGTGCCCTGCACGTTGATGATGTGGTCGTTGCAGATGCGATCCAGCTCTTCGGTGGTGACACCGGGCTTGACGTGCGGGGTGATGATGTCGAGCACCTCAGCCGCCAGACGACCGGCGATGCGCATCTTCTCGATTTCTTCGGGGGTTTTCAGTTGGATTGCCATGTGTCGATTATCCCCCATTTGGGTTATTTCGCTAAGTATTTCACATTAATGAACACGGAATCGGGTAGCCCGACCTGCTCCGCCCCGGTGTTCCCTGACCGCGAAGGCCCACGCTCCCGCCCAGCCCCCATACCCATGCGAATCGTCCCAATCGGACATTCGACAAGGCCTTAAACGCCCGCCACGCGTAGCTTATTTCGCGCACGCGCATCACAGAAAATCCCGCATTGGGACATATCTCATACCCCTGACAGTGACCCTGGGAACAGACTCAATCCGCACCTACCGCATACGCCAGACCTGCAAGCTGGCGTGTTCGAGACAAACAGGTGCGTTGTCTCTCATCCAAGGATCAACATGAAGCTCCGCAACGTTCCCCTGCCGGTCTGTATCGCCGCCGTTGTTGCAACCGGTGCCGCCCACGCAGCAACAGACACCGCGCAGTTCCAGGTCAAGATCACCATCACCGAGTCCTGTGACGTGCACACTGTAAGCGCGACCGATCTCGACTTTGGCAGCCACGTCCGTTCGACCATCGCCACCCCGATCGACAATCAGGGCACCCTGCAGCTCAACTGCAGCCGCGGCACGCCTTATCAGATCGCACTGGACCCCGGCCTCAATTCCAGCAGTGCAACGGCCGCCGCCGACAACCGCCGCATGATCAGCGCTGACAACAACTTCGTACCCTACGGTCTGTATCGGGATGCGGCCCGTACCCAGTTCTGGGGTCGGGTCGTGGGAACCAACACTTTCGCAGGCACCGGCACCGCCGCGCAGCAGTCGATCCCGGTCTATGGACGGGTACCGGCGACCGATGTGCCGGCAGGTGTCTACGTGGACACCATCACCGCCACTGTCACCTACTGACCAGGCCAGTGATGTGAACGATCGCCACCCGCCCCGCTTTCGGGTGGCGAGCCTGGCACGGCTCGCCACCATCACCCTTGCACTTGTCCTGCTGCCCGAGCTTCACGGCTACGCGGGCAATCTACAGGTCGCCCCCATCCTGCTGGAATTCAGCAACAGCCAAGCCTCACAGACACTCTGGCTGACCAACTCGGGAAACGAACCATTGCGCGCACAGATCCGCGTGCAGGAATGGCGCCAGGACAACGGACAGGAATCCTTGCAGCCCTCCGATGCGCTGCTCGCCAGCCCACCCTTGGTCGATATTCCTGCCGGACACAGCCAACTGGTACGCCTGCTGCAGGCGCACCCCGGCAGCAAGGATGGGGAGCGCGCGTTCCGGCTCATCGTCGATGAGCTGCCCGGCACCTCCAGCAGCGCCAGCTCCGGCCTGCGCTTTCTGCTGCGCTATTCCATACCCGTCTTTGTGCTGCCAACAGGGGCGACCCCACAACTGGAACGCAGCGGAAAACGCGAACCCACCGACGCCCGCCAGTTGCAGGGCGATTGGTCGGTACGCGACGGCAACGCCACGCTCTCGCTGCACAACCTCGGCACACAGCGCATCCGCATCAGCCAGCTGAGCTGGACATCCCCATCCGCCATGCCGATCGACATCACTCCCGGGCTGCTCGGCTACGTATTGGCCGGCAGGCAGATGCGCTGGACGCTCCCGCTGCCTACAACCTTGCCGGTCAATGGCACCCTCCACGCAACACTCAATGACGATGCCCATTCCCAACCGCTGCCGCAGGTCACTACTGACCGCTAGCATGGGGCTTGCGATTGCGGCCGCGATTCCGGCAGCGACGCTCGCCGAAGGAACCGGCAGAGAGTCACCTGCGCGCGTAGGCGATACCGGCGAATACGAACTGCACCTGCAAGCCAGCATCAATCAGGTAGACACCAGTGGACTGACCCGTTTCGTGGTTCGCCAAGACGCCTTGCTTGCCAGCCCCGCCAGCCTCCGTCTACTGGGGCTCAAACTCTCTGCCGAAGCCAACAGGCAAGCACTGCTGCCACTTGCATCGTTACCCGGCGTCGACGTGCACTATGACGTGCAACTGCAGCGCATCAACCTGCAGGTACAGGTGGACATGCTCGACCGCCCCCCGACCCATGTCGATCTGCGCCGCACCGATCACCTTCGCCCTGATCCCGAACAACGCGCGACCGGCGCCACGCTCAACTACGATCTATATGGACAGCGAAGCAGCAGTGCCAGCACCCTAAGCAGCTTCAGCGAACTGCGCCTGTTTGGCATTGGCGCCGGCATCTGGAACAACACCCTGGCCCATGCCTTCCATAGCCGCGGCGTGGACCACCACAACCGCACCAGCAGCACACGTCTGGACAGCAGCTGGCAACTGGACTTTCCCGAGTCAATGTTCAGCCTGAGTATTGGCGACAGCGTTTCCGCTGCACATGACTGGTCCCGTGCCTTGCGTTTTGGCGGGGTTCGGCTGTCGCGCAACTTCTCTTTGCAGCCGTATCGCATCACCACACCGCCAGCCTCGTTCGCTGGCGAAGCCGCCCTGCCCTCAACGGTGGATCTGTATATCGACGGCATCCGACAATCCAGCCAGCAACTGCCACCGGGACGTTTCCAGTTCGACAGTACACCTTCACTCAATGGTACCGGTCAGGCCAGTCTGGTCATCACCGACATCAATGGACAAAGCCGGACGCTGGATTTTTCACTGTACGGCACACCCGAACTATTGCAGGCCGGACTGAGCGATTGGTCGCTTGAACTGGGTGCGCTCCGCCGCGATTACGGCCTGCGCTCTTTCGCGTATAGCCCCTATCCCTTCGTCAGCGCCAGCCTCCGCCACGGGTTGAGCGACAGTTTGACCCTGCAATGGCATGCCGAAAGCAGCCAGGGCATACATCAAGCAGGACTAGGCGCGGTGATGTTGCTTGGCCGCCGCGGCGGCGTGTTCTCCGGATCACTGGCCGGCAGCCATGCTGGCGCGACCAGCGGACAGCAGCACGGCATCGGTTACCACTGGAGCTCGCGCCAACTCACCCTGTCCGCCAGCAGAACGCGACGCAGTCCAGGCTACCGCGATGTCGCTGCAGTGCATGAGCTGACCAGCTTGCCACGGCGCAGCGAGCAGGCGTACGTCGGCGTCAGCACGCCGCTGGGACAGCTCGGTATCAGCTACATCGCACAGCAGCACGCAGAGTTGCCACGCAGTCGCTACGCCAGCCTCAACTGGTCACACATGCTGCCCGACAATGGCCAGATCAACGTCAGTTTCAACCGTGACCTGGGCGAATACCGTGGCAACAACGTGTTCGTTCATTGGTCGCGACCGCTGGATCGCCACACCACCCGCACCGCGTCATTGCGGCATGCTCGCAACGGTACCCAGCTATCCCTGGAAGCCAACCATTCCGCCGTGCGCGACGACGCACTCAACTGGCGCACACAGCTCAGCGGCGGTGACGGCCAGCGCGGTGCGCGTGGAGAAATCGGCCGCCGCGGACACGCCAGCCAATGGACCGCAGGGCTGGAGCATGACAACGCACAACACAGCACTATCCGGGCATATGCCAGCGCCAACGGCGCCCTGGCCTGGCTCGGCGGTCATGCCCACGCACTACCGCGTATTGATGATGCCTTCGCATTGGTTTCGACCGCTGGTGTAGCCGATGTACCGGTACAACTGGACAACCGCAGCGTCGGCCGCACCGACAAACGCGGACAGCTACTGGTTTCCCAGCTCAGCGCCTGGCAACGCAATCAACTGTCGATCGATCCGCAGCACCTGCCTGCAGACATGCACTTGAACAACACCAGTAAACTCGTGGTGCCGGCAACACGCAGCGGCGTACTGGTGTCCTTCGACATGCGCCGCACGCTGGCAGTACATGTAGGCATACGCGATCGCGACGGTCAGTGGTTGCCGGCAGGCAGCCGACTCACCGTCAATGCGCCGGGCGCGCCAGAGGCAACCAGTCTTGTCGGCCACGAAGGCAAGGTCTATCTGCTTGATCCGCCTGCACGAGCACGATTGCTGTACCGCACCGGGACCAATGAATGCGCCGCCACCCTGCCAGCCCTTCCTGCGCGGGAAGGGCGCATCGACCTTGAGGACGTGACATGCGAATGATGCTGCCAGCACGCCCGGCAGCGCCGAACCACCACTGCTGGCGCCTGGTCTACTGGTTGTTGCCGCTGGTGCTCCTTCTGTGCCTCCTGCCGTCACTGCCGGTTCGTGCAGCCCCTTCCTGTTCGGTATCAGGCTCACCAGCCCTCAGCTTCGGCGCGGTCACAGCCAGCAGCTACCAGGACAGCCAGACGTCATTGACACTGAATTGCAACGGCGGCTCTGCCACCTTGTTGACTGCAGCGCAGGTCAGGGTCTGCCTGTTTGTCGGCACCGGCACGGCCGGAGCGGTTGGCCCCCGTTTGATGACCAACGGTAGCGGAGGCCTGATGCGCTACGACATCTATGCCGATGCCGCTCGCAGTCAATTGATTGGTCCACATTCCAGCGGCTACCCGCTTTACAGCATCAGCTTCCGAATCGCCCCCCGCGAAAGCCGGAGCATCAGGATCCCGATCTATGGACGCGTGCCTGCCGGCCAGAACCTGCCAGGCAACCTTCCCTATCGGGACCTGCCCTACAACTCCTACGTACGTTACAGCTATGGCTATATACATGCCCCTTTGGAAAGTGACTGCCGCGACCGCCTGCCCGGTCATCTCGGAGGCGCTGGTGACATCAGCTTCAACTGGAGTGGTGTATCTGCAAGTGTTCTGCGCACCTGCCGTATCAGCAATCTTTCCAATATCGATTTCGGATCTACGTCCGGACTGAAGGCCGCACGCGAACAGACCACTTCCGTACAGCTGAAATGCACCCCCGATGTGGCATGGCAGGTCAGCCTGAACGATGGCCTGCATGCACAATCGGGTGCGCGCTACATGGCTGCGGCCAACGAGCGTGTGGTCTACGAGCTTTACAGTGACTCAACCCACCTGAGCCGATGGGGAAACAGCCAGACCAGCACCGTCACCGGAACTGGGACTGGCGTACTGCAGAATCTGACGGTGTACGGCCATGTGCCTGCACAGCCAAGCGCAGCGCCAGGCACCTATCAGGACACCGTCACCATGACGCTGACCTATTGAGATCAACTCGGCAGAACAGCAGTACTGGCTCAGCAGTACCCTTTTCAGAGAGGTCACCTGCGATGCCTCATCTGGCGCGCACCAGCAGTATCGCGACGGCGACCATTGTCAGCCGACCCACGCATGCTGTCAGTTGACCGAACTTAGCAAGATCCCCCGTTCAGGCAAAACTGCCTGCGTGAACACGTGCCAGCGCTGCGCTGCCGTGCTTTGCTCTGCGCGCACCCCGAGGCCATGCAGCATGGCCTCGCCGCTGCCGCCAACCGCCGGGAGAATCGACATGCTCACGCGCACGCTCTTGATCACCGCAGCCAGCATCGCATTGACGGGAACTGCAGGCCTCACCCAGGCAGCGACACAGACCGCGCAGTTCCAGGTCCGCATCGTCATTACCGAGTCCTGTGATATTCAGGCCGTCGCCGCCAGCGACATCGACTTTGGCAGCGTGGCACGCGCCACCAGCACCCCGCTCGACGCCCAGGGCACGCTGGAGGTGAACTGTACCAACGGCACCCCCTACACCATCGGCATGAACCCCGGCGCCAATGCCACCAGCACCACTGCCGCCGCCGACAACCGGCGCATGAGCGACGGCGCCAGCAACTTCGTTGCCTATGGGTTGTACCGCGATGCCGGCCGGCAGAATTTCTGGGGCGAGGTGATCGGCACCGACACCCTGGCCGGGACCGGCACTGCCAGCGCGCAGACGATTCCGGTATATGGCCGCGTGCCTTCCACCGATGCCCCAGCCGGCAGCTACGGCGACACGGTGATTGCCACGATCACGTATTGAGTCCTTACCAGATGCAGCCCGCCTGCCCACGCGTCCGCAGCACCGCTCCGCGCCCTTTGCACCGGGCGCACTGGGGCCTGTTGCTGTTGGCCCCACTAGCAAGCGCCGGCAATCTGCAGGTTGCACCGATCCTGCTGGAGTTCGGTGAAGGTGTGCAGGCGCAGGCACTGTGGCTGGAGAACAGCGGCGATCAGCCATTGCATGCACAGGTGCGCATACAGCGCTGGACCCAAAGCAATTCGGCTGACGTGCTCGAGCCATCGCAGATGCTGCTGGCGCGCCCTGCCATCGTCCAGATTGGCCCCGGCCAACGGCAGCTGGTACGCGTGCTGCGGCCCGCCCCTTTGTCCGCGGGCGATACGCAGGAGCAAGCCTATCGCCTGCTGGTGGATGAGCTGCCCGCCACCCACGTCAAGCCCAACCAGGGCTTGAATTTCCTGCTGCGCTACTCGATTCCGGCGTTCGTGCTACCCGCCGGTGCCAACCCGCGCGAACCAGGAAGCAAAGCCGCTGCCGACACAAGCGGACTGCACGCCCGCTGGCAGCTAGACCCGGGCCTGCTGACCCTGACCGTACACAACACGGGCGCACAGCGCGTACGCCTGAGCCAGTTGCGCTGGCTGCCCGAGAACGGCCCACCGATTGAACTGACACCCGGCCTGCTCGGCTATGTACTGGCAGGCCAACACATGCAGTGGACGCTGCCGCTGCCACGCCCCTTCCCCCTCATCGGCACTTTGCAGGCCAGGCTGAACGATGCCGCCATCCCGCAGCCGCTGCGCCCTGCTGACCTTTGATCTGGCAATGCTCATGGCGAGTAGCTCCTCCCTGTCTGCCGCGCCTCCTGCCCGCCCGGATACGGCGCTCGTCGGCATTGGCGAACAGCTGCCACAGGAGCTGTATCTGGAAGTCCGGATCAACCAGGGCAGCAGCACCCAGCTGGCACGCTTCATCGTTGCCGGACAACAGCTGTCCGCCAGCACGGCGACATTGCGGGAACTGGGCCTGCGCCTGCCGGCGGGCGTGGAGCCCGACCAGCAATCGGTTGATCTTGCCCAACTGCCGGATATACGGATCAGTTACGACGCCCGCAACCAGCGCCTCGCACTGCAGCTACCGTTGGCCGGACTGAATCGGCCAGTCACTCGACTGCGTCCGGCGACGCCTCCCAGCGTGCTCGCTGCAAGCGACAGCAGCCCCGGCCTCCTGCTCAACTACGACCTGCATGCGCAACAGCAACGCGGATACCGCAGTGCCAGCAGCTTCAGCGAGCTACGCCTGTTCGGCGTCGGGGCAGGCATCTGGTCAACCACACAGAACACCAGCCTGGACGCTGACCGAGGCCACTGGCAGCACCGCAACATCCGCCTGGACAGCCACTGGCAACTCGACCTGCCCGGTCCGATGCTCACCCTGGGCATTGGCGACACCCTGACCGGCGCGCTGGAATGGTCGCGCGCCGTCCGCATCGCCGGCGTACACCTGTCACGCGATTTCGCCCTGCAACCCTACCGGGTGACCACACCATTGGCGTCATTCACCGGCGATGCCCTGCTGCCATCCACAGTCGACCTGTACATCAATGGCATCCGCCAGGCCAGCCGCAACGTGCAACCAGGGCGATTCCAACTGGATGCCGCCCCCACCCTCAATGGCAGTGGCCAGGCGCAGCTGCTGGTGACCGATATCAATGGGCAGCAGCGCATGCTGGAGTTTGCGCTGTACGGCACGCCCAGCCTGCTGCAGGCCGGCCTGAGCGACTGGTCACTGGATCTGGGCGTGTTGCGTGAGGATTACGGGCTGCGTTCCTTCGCTTACGGTGACAGGCCGATGGCCAGTGCCAGCCTGCGCCACGGCGTGCACCAGCACCTGACCATCGAAGCGCATACCGAGCTCAGCACGGACCTGCAGCTGGCCGGCATGGGTGCGGTGGCCCTGCTGGGCGAGCGCGGCGGGGTGGTGAACGCCTCCTTCAGCAGCAGTCGCGCCGGCATCATGCGCGGACATCAACACGCGCTGGGTTATCAATGGAGCGCGCACGGCTTCAGCGTCTCGGCCCGCACCCAGCGCAGCAGCAGCGACTTCCGCGATGCCCCTGCGTTTCTTGCCAATGCACTCCCGCCCCGCCGTACCGATCAGCTTTTCGTGGGCCTGGGCAATGTCCACAGCGGCCAGTTCAGCCTCAGCTACATCTCCCAGCATTACCCCGGCAGCCTCCCCACCCGCCTGACCGGGCTGGGCTGGTCACGCAACCTGCACGGAAATGCCTGGCTCAGCGTGCAGCTCCAGCACGACCTCGACAACCGGCGCACGGACAGCGCCAACCTGTATCTCTCCCTGCCACTGGGGCGGCTTACCCAGCTCAGCAGCGCAGTACGCCACGGCAGCGACGGCAACGCGCTGGCCCTGCAGGCAGGTCGCAGTGTGCCGGCGGATGCGGGCGGCTGGGGCTGGCGCGCGCAGGCAAGCCTGGGCACACGCCGCAGCGCCAACGCCGAACTGAGCCATCTGGGCGATGCCGGCCAGTGGCGTATCGGCATGGATTACGATCCCGACGCCGGTACCAACGGGTACGCCGATGCCAATGGCAGCATCGTGTGGTTCGGCCGCAGCATACGTGCACTGCGCCAGGTTGACGACGCGTTTGCCCTGGTGTCGACCAATGGCGTGGCGCAGGTCCCGGTACGACTGGAAAACCGCTTGATCGGCAGCACCGATGCGCAAGGGCATCTGCTGGTCGCCCCATTGCGCGCCTGGCAACGCAACCTGATCAGCATCGACACCCTTGGCTTGCCAATGGATTTGTCGCTGGATGCCCCGCAGCAGCTTGTGGTGCCTGCATCGGGCAGCGGTGCAAGCGTGGTTTTCAAGCTGCAGCCAAGCCGCCCGCTGCGCCTGCAGGTCCGCGGCACGGATGGGAGATGGCTGGGCGTCGGCAGCACGATCGCAATCGAACTGGCAGATCAGGTCGTCGCAACCACAATCACCGGCCATGACGGCGAGGTGTATCTGCAGGACCCGCCTGCCGGCGCGGTGCTTCGGATCCCGGTGGACGACAGCCACGACTGCGTGATTCCCCTGCCCATCGCCTTGCAAGGCAGCGACCCGCCCGGCATCACGACACTGCAGTGCCCACCATGAGCGACACGGCCACGCCATCGCCGCGAAAACTGCGCATCGCGACCCTGCATATCCTGCTGCTGGTGTTGGCAGGGCTCCCGCTCTTCACGTGGGCGCAAAGCTGCCAGGTGATCCGAAGCCCGAACATCGACTTCGGCGAAATCCGAGGCACGGCCACCACCGACACAGCGGCCACTGTCGTCGTCAGCTGCCAGGGCCTGGCACCGTTCGGCAACCAGATCACCGCCTGCATCTTCCCTGGCGAAGGCGTTCCCGGCGGCGTGGCACCACGCCGCATGACAAATGACGCAGGCGCCCTGATGAACTACGACCTCTATGCGAACCCGGCGCAGACACAACTGCTAGGCGCATTTGGCGGCAGCCAGCCCGTTTATGCGATCTCGATCCAGGCAGGCGCCCTGGGTCCACAACAGATCCCGTTCAACATCTATGCCCGCGTCCCGGGTGGGCAGACATTGCCAGCAGCCTACCGATACGAGGGCAACCCAGGCACCTCCATCCTCCGTTACAGCTATGGCCCACCACTACTCGCGCCACCAACCGCGGAGAACTGCCGCGATGGCACCTTTCCCTTGTTGGGTGGTGCTGGTCAATCGCAGTTCCTTTTTGGCACGGTCAGCGCGCAAGTGCCCAGCGCCTGCCTGATCACCATCGCCACCGACCTGGACTTCGGCAGCGCCAGCCGCCTCGACGCCTCCCGCGACCAGAGCTCGCTGATCCGCCTGCGCTGCGCTACCGGCACGGCATGGACCATGACCCTGAGCAACGGCAACAACCCTGCCAATGGGCAGCGCAGGATGGCTTCAAATGGCAACTTCCTGCCCTACGAGCTCTACCTCGACCCGGCACTGCTCATTCCCTGGGGCGACTCGGAGGCGACCGGCGCCAGTGATGTGGGTGAAAACGAAGAGGTAGCCTTCCCCGTCTATGGCAGGGTGTTCCCACAGCCGGCCCCCATTCCAGGCAGCTACAGCGACACGATCACGGTCACGCTTACCTATTAGGCCGCCCCCTTTTAGGCCGCTGCCCCTCGCTGATCCGGCAAATTGCGCGCAGCCCAGCCAGGGGCTATACTTCGCCGGCTTTTTCGGGCGCATGCCCGTTGGAGCGCGCTGACACCGGGCGTCAACCGGTGAATCCTCACCTGTCGCCCCCATCCGTGCCGGGGTGCCCTGTTCGTCAGGGTTCGGCCACGGAGGCGCCAGGGAAGCCCAACCCCGGAACTGTTTGCGCGCTCGACATGAAAGCCGCGCATCGCAGCACGACCCCAACAAACCGGGCGCGCGCGGTGTCAGTTCCACCATCAGGAGTTTTGCAATGCCCCAGATCACCATGCGTCAGATGTTGGAAGCCGGCGTCCACTTCGGCCACCAGACCCGTTACTGGAACCCGAAGATGGGCCAGTACATCTTTGGCGCCCGCGGCAAGATCCACATCATCAACCTGGAAAAGACCGTCCCGCTGTTCAACGATGCGATGAACTTCATCTCCTCGGTTGCGCAGAAGCGCGGCACCATCCTGTTCCTGGGCACCAAGCGCAGCGCACGCGAATCCATCAAGGAAGAAGCAGAGCGTTGCGGCATGCCGTTCATGAACCAGCGTTGGCTGGGCGGCACCCTGACCAACTTCGCCACCGTGAAGAAGTCGGTTGCCCGCCTGAAGGAACTGGAAGCCGGTGAAACCGACGGCAGCTTCGACAAGCTGGTCAAGCACGAAGTGCTGGGCCTGCGCCGTGAGCGCGACAAGCTGGAAGCCTCGCTGGGCGGCATCAAGGAAATGAACCGCCTGCCCGACGCCATCTTCGTCATCGACATCGGTCACGAAGACATCGCCATCAAGGAAGCCAAGAAGCTCGGCATCCCGGTGATCGCCGTGGTTGACACCAACTACAACCCGGAACTGGTTGATTACGCCATCCCGGGCAACGACGACGCCATCCGTGCCGTGCAGCTGTACGCTCGCGCCGCTGCCGACGCCGTGCTGGAAGGCAAGGCTGCTGCTCCGAACGCCGCCACCGTGCGCGAAGAAGAGTTCAGCGAAGCCGCTGCTGGCGAAGAAGCCAAGCCGGCCCGCCGCGCTCCGGCCAAGAAGGCTGGTGCCAAGAAGGGCGACGAGGCTTCGGCCTGATCCCCCTGGCGGGTGCAGCTGCTGCACCCGCTCCCCTGTGCTGGCGCCCGAGGCGCCGATCGCTGACAGGGCTGCGTAACAACGGCCGGCCATCATGGCCGGCCTACCCCTTTCTATTGATGAGGTAATTCCATGGAAATCACTGCTTCCCTGGTCAAGGAACTGCGCGAGCGCACCGGCGCCGGCATGATGGAGTGCAAGAAGGCTCTGTCCGAGACCAACGGCGACATCGACGCAGCGGCGGAAGCCCTGCGCAAGTCCGGCGCTGCCAAGGCCGACAAGAAGGCCGACCGCGTCACCGCTGAAGGCCGCGTGGGCGTCGCCAGCAACGGCGGCAACGCCGTCCTGGTCGAAGTGAACTCGGAAACCGACTTCGTTGCCAACGACGTCAACTTCAAGGCATTCGTCGATGCCGTTGCCGCTGCCGCCCTGGCATCCGGCGTCGCCGACGTTGAAGCCCTGAAGTCGGTCAAGCTGGCCAGCGGCGAAACCGTCGAAGAGACCCGCGCCATCGCGATCCAGAAGCTGGGTGAAAACATCCAGATCCGTCGCCTGGTCAAGATCAGCGGCGACAACACCGTTGGCACCTACGTGCACAGCAACGGCAAGATCGGCGTGCTGGTCGAGCTGGCCGGCGGCAACGCCGAGCTGGCTTCGGGCCTGGCAATGCACGTGGCCGCGATGAACCCGCCGCACAACAAGGCAGCCGACGTTCCGGCCGACTTCGTTGCAAAGGAAAAGGAAATCGAGCTGGCCAAGATGACCGACAAGGACAAGGCCAAGCCGGCTGACATCCTGGAGAAGATCATCAGCGGCAAGATCAACAAGATCATCAGCGAAGTAACCCTGTACGGCCAGAGCTATGTGCTGGACAGCGACAAGACCGTCGAGCAGGCCGTCAAGGCCGCTGGCGGCGACGTCGTCGGCTTCCAGCGCCTGGCTGTCGGCGAAGGCATCGAGAAGGTGGTGGAAGACTACGCCGCCGAAGTTGCCAAGGCGATGCAGGTCTAAGCACCCGCCGTCTGCAGCCCCTGAAAAAGCCGCGGTTTTCCGCGGCTTTTTCTTTGCCGCAAGCCGCCCGCAACGGCACACTCCCGGCACTGGGTTGCAATCCCCGTCTTTGCTTAAGGCATCCTGTATGCTTGCAGTACTGCCGACTGCTTCTTTGACATGTCCCCCGAGCTCACCGCAGCCCTGTCCCTCTGCCGCAACCTGCCCTCGCCACCGGCCATCGCTGTCCGTTTGATCGAGCTTGCGCAGGATCCGGAGACCGACATCGCCAGCGCCGCCGACGTGATAGCACTGGATATGGGCTTGAGCGCACGCATGATGCGCATCGCCAATTCGCCGCTGTACGCCAGTCGCCGCCGCATTGAAAACCTGGGCCAGGCATTGACCATGCTGGGCCTCAACGCCACCTTGCAGCTGGCGCTGGGTTTCAGCCTGTCACGCGCACTGCGCGAGGACGAAGATCACGCCCAGCTGCTGCAGGCGGTCTGGCGGCGCAGCATCCTCAGCGCCCTGGCCGCCCGTTACCTCGGACTGGCCCGCAACGTGCGCCGCGTCGAAGAACTGATGCTGGCCGGCCTGCTGCAGGACATCGGCATCCTCGCCCTGTTGCAGCTGCGCGGCGACAACTACCCCAGCCTGCTTGCCGGTGCCAGCAGCAATGAGGAACTGCTCGCCCACGAACGCACCATATTCGAGTGCAGCCACGCCGACGTCGGTGCCGAGCTGTGCGAGCAATGGGGCCTTCCGCCCTACCTGGTCGACGCCATCAGGCACAGCGAAGCGCCTGCCGAACCAACCGACCTGTTCGGCCGCTGCGTTGCCCTATCAGGCAGCATTGCGGAGATCTGGCTGAGCAAGGACACCGACCAGGCCCGCGACACCGCCCTGCGCCTGGTGCATGCACAGCTGGAAATGGACAGCAGCCAGTTCGAACTGGTGCTGCAACAGGTCAGCCAGATGCTGCCGGAGATCAGCGCATTGTTCGACGTGCCGGTACCGTCACCCGCGCGCATCACCTACCTGCTCGATCACGCCGCCGAACTGATGGCCCTGCGCAACCTGCGCGAGCTGCAGGACGCTGGCGCCGCCAAGCGACGCGCCGATGATTTCGAGCAGCAGGCACGCCGCCTGACCGAACAGGCGCATCTTGACGCACTCACCGGCCTGTTGAACCGGCGCCAGCTGGAAGTGGTGCTGGCACAGGAATTCGACCGCGCCGGTCGCGCCGATCGACCACTGTCGGTAGCCTTCATCGACCTGGACGACTTCAAGAAGATCAACGACCAGCACGGCCACCTGGTCGGCGACCAGGTCTTGCAGGCGTTCGCCAGCCAGCTGCAGGGCCAGCTGCGCGGTAGCGATACCGTTGCCCGCTTCGGCGGCGAGGAGTTCGTCGTGCTGTTCCCCGGCACCAACGAGCAGACCGCGCTGGAAGTGATACGCCGCGTGCTTGGCGCCATCACCCAGACCCCGATCGTCACTGTGGCCGACATGCCACTGCATGTGACCTTCTCGGCCGGTGTGGCCACCCATGGGGCTTACGAGCGTTTCACCGACATGCGCGACCTGCTCAAGGCCGCCGATGACGTGCTGTACCGCTCCAAGAATCTTGGCCGCAACCGGGTCATCGCCCGCGCACCGGATCCCCACCCCACCGCCTGCTGAACCAGATTCCGATTGACCCGGGCTTTGTCGCTGCATTGCAACAATAGATGTCACCTGAAACTGCGGCATCCGTTAGAATCCCCCGCGTTTTCCAGCCATCTGAGGTCACCATGTCCAAGCTCGCCTACCGCCGCATCCTGTTGAAACTTTCCGGGGAGGCGCTGATGGGGGACGAGGACTACGGCATCGACCCCAAGGTCATCAACCGCCTCGCCCACGAAGTCATCGAGGCCCAGAACGCCGGCGTGGAAATCGCACTGGTGGTTGGCGGCGGCAACATCTTCCGCGGTGCCGGCCTGGCTGCAGGCGGCATGGACCGCGTCACCGGCGACCACATGGGCATGCTGGCGACCGTCATCAACGCCCTCGCCATGCAGGACGCGCTCGAAAAGGCCGGTGGCAAGGCCCGCGTGATGAGCGCGATCAAGATCAACGACGTGTGCGAGGACTACATCCGCCGCCGCGCCATCCGCCACCTGGAAAAGGGCCGCCTGGTGATCTTCGCCGCCGGCACCGGCAACCCCTTCTTCACCACCGATTCGGGCGCCGCACTGCGTGCCATCGAGATCGGCGCCGACCTGCTGCTCAAGGCCACCAAGGTCGACGGCGTCTATGACAAGGACCCGAACAAGCATGCCGATGCGGTCCGCTATGACAGCCTGAGCTACGACCAGGTCATCAACCAGGGCCTGGAAGTCATGGACACGGCTGCCTTTGCGCTGGCCCGTGACAGCGACCTGCCGCTGCGCGTTTTCGACATGAGCCAGCCCGGCGAACTGCTGAAAATCCTGCACGGCGAGCCCATCGGCACCCTGGTGCATGGCCGCGACGCACACTAACCCACGCCGCCGGCGCGGTGGGCAGGGGTAATCGCCTATAATCGGCCGGTTCTAGAAACATCCAGGATTCGGCCGATGATCAACGATATCAAGCAAGATGCGCAGGCGCGCATGACCAAGAGCATCGAAGCTCTGCGCCATACCCTCACCACCATCCGCACCGGTCGCGCTTCGCCGACCCTGCTGGACGGCATCAAGGTCAAGGCTTACGGCACCGACACCCCCTTGAATCAGGTGGCCAGCATCAGCGTGTCCGAAGGACGTTCGCTGGTGATCACCCTGTTCGACAAGAACATGATCAAGGACGTGGAAAAGGCCATCTATGCCTCCGACATCGGCATCACTCCCACCACCATGGGCACGGTGATCCGCCTGAACCTGCCGCCGCTCACCGAAGAGCGCCGCAAGGAACTGGCCAAGTCGGTGAGCAAGGAAGGCGAAGAAACCAAGATCGCCATCCGCAACATCCGCCGTGACGCCAACCAGGAAGTGGCCAAGCTGCTCAAGGACAAGGCGATCACCGAGGATGACGACCGTCGCAGCCAGGACGACATCCAGAAGCTGACCGACAAGGCGATCAAGGACGTCGACGAAGTGGTCAAGCTCAAAGAACAGGAACTGATGGCGGTCTGAGGCGTGTCCTCCGTCCCGCACGACGACACCGCGGCCCCGGCATTGCCGGGGCACATTGCCATCATCATGGATGGCAATGGCCGTTGGGCGCAGCAACGCCGGCGGCCGCGCATGATCGGCCACCGCGCCGGCGCGCGCGCGGTCAACCGCAGCATCGACTTCTGCCTCGAGCGCGGCATTGGCGCACTCACCCTGTTTGCGTTTTCCAGTGAAAACTGGGGCCGCCCGCAGGAAGAAGTCGACTCGCTGATGAAGCTGTTCCTCGGCGCACTGGACCGCGAGGTGGATGAACTCCACCGTCGCGGCGTGCGCGTGCGCTTCATCGGCGACCGCAGCCGCTTCGCCGGCAGCATCGTCCAGCGCATGGACAAGGCCGAGCAACGCACGATCGGCAATACCGCGATGACCCTGAGCATCGCCGCCAGCTATGGTGGTCGCCAGGACATCGCGCAGGCTGCGCGCATCCTGGCCGAACAGGTCGCCGCCGGTACCCTGCGCCCCGAGCAGATCGACGAGCAGGCCCTCGGCCAGCACGTGGCATTGGCCGACATGGCGCCGCCGGACCTGTTCATCCGCACCGGTGGCGACACCCGCATCAGCAACTTCCTGTTGTGGCAGCTGGCCTACAGCGAACTATGGTTCACTGACGTGCTGTGGCCGGATGTCGATGCGGCCGTCCTTCAACTGGCACTGGATGACTATGCAAGGCGTGAGCGCCGCTTTGGTCTGACCAGCGCCCAGATTGCCGCCGCTGCGGCAGCGAGCGCACATTCATGACAAAGACCCGCGTGATTGCAGCGCTGATCATGGCCCCGGTGGCGATCTGCGCAATCCTGTTCCTGCCCAGCCAATGGCTGGCCGCCGCAGCCGCCCTGGTGTTCCTGATCGGCCTGTGGGAATGGCTCAAGCTCACCGGCGTGGTTGGCCTGCCACGCACCGTGCTGGTGGCGCTGAACCTGCTGCTGATGGTGCTGCTGGTCTGGGCCTCGGACGGCAGCATGGTGCTGTTCCAACTGGCAGCGCTGGTCGGCGTCGGCTTCTGGCTGCTGGCCTTGCTGTGGCTGCGTTTCTTCGATTTTGGCGCGCATGACGAAAGCAGCGCACGCATGCTCAAGCTCGCCGCCAGCAGCCTGGCGATCATCCCGGCCTGGGCCTCACTGGTCCTGATCCATGCTGGCAGCAATGGTCACCTGTGGCTGTTGACCGCATTGACCCTGGTCTGGGCAGCCGATTCCGGCGCGTATTTCGCCGGCCGCACCTTTGGCAAGCACAAGCTGGCCCCGCGCATCAGCCCCAACAAGACCATTGAAGGACTGCTTGGCGGACTGGTCGCCGGTCTGGTTACCGCTGGCGTATTCGGCTGGCTTGCCGGCGTGCAGGCCCCGCAGTTCGGCTGGCTGATGCTGGTCACCGCGGTGGCAGTGCTGGCTTCGGTGCTGGGCGACCTGTTTGAAAGCCTGCTCAAGCGCCACGCCGGTGCCAAGGACTCGGGCCACATCATTCCCGGCCATGGCGGCGTGCTGGACCGCATCGACGGCGTGCTCGCCGCGCTGCCGGTATTCGCGCTGGGCAAGGAAATCTTCGGTTTCTAAGCATGTCCACCTCTTCAATACGTCAGGTCGCCATCCTTGGCGCCACCGGCTCCATCGGCACCTCGGCGCTGGATGTGATGGCCCGCCACCCGCAGCAGATGCGCGCCAGCGTGCTGGTAGCGGGCAGCAATGTGGATGCGCTGATAACGTTGTGCCGTCAGCACCGTCCGGATCACGCCGCGATTGCCGACCCGGTGCTGTTCGCGCGCCTGCGTGACGGCCTGAAGGACGCCGGACTGACGACCGAAGCACATGCCGGCCATCAAGCCATCGACGCACTGGCCGCCAGCGACTGCTGCGACACCGTTGTGGCCGCCATTGTTGGTGCCGCCGGCCTGTCCTCCACGCTCGCCGCCGCCCGCGCCGGCAAGCGCCTGCTGCTGGCCAACAAGGAATCACTGGTACTGGCCGGCGAGCTGCTGACCCGCGAGGCCGCCAACGCCGGCGCCGAGATCATTCCGATCGACAGCGAGCACAACGCCATCTTCCAATGCCTGCGCTCGCGCGACGCGCGACTGGAAGCCGGCGTCCGCCGCATCATTCTGACCGCGTCCGGCGGCCCGTTCCGGGGGCGCAACCGCGCCGAGCTGGAAAAGGTGACCGTGGCACAGGCCGTTGCCCACCCGAAGTGGTCGATGGGCCCGAAGATCTCGGTCGATTCGGCGACGTTGATGAACAAAGGCCTGGAAGTCATCGAGGCCCACCACCTGTTCAACGTGCCCGGTTCACGCATCGACGTGCTGGTGCACCCGCAGAGCCTGGTGCACTCGCTGGTCGAATTCATCGACGGCTCAACCCTTGCCCAGCTTGGCTTGCCGGACATGCGCACCACCCTGGCCGTCGGCCTGGGCTGGCCGCAGCGGATCGAGTCGGGCGTCGGCGGGCTGGACCTGCTGACCCAGGGCCGGCTGGATTTCGAGGCGCCAGACATGGATGCCTTCCCCTGCCTGCGCCTGGCCTGGCAGGCGATGGAGACCGGTGGCAGCGCCCCGGCAATCCTGAATGCCGCCAACGAAGTCGCCGTTTCAGCGTTTCTTCAGGGGCGCATAGGCTTCCTGTCGATCCCGGCACTGGTGGAACACACGCTATCTACCCTGCCCTACGTGGCGGCCGATACACTGGACGCCCTGTTGGCAGCTGATACTCAGGCCCGCCATATCACCGAATCCGCCATTGCCCGCCTGCCGAATGTCTGATCCCACCCTACAACCGAGCTGTGCCCATGGCTGATTTCCTGGGGTCTGTGTGGTGGATGATCGTCAGCCTCGGCGTGCTGGTGACGTTTCATGAATTCGGCCATTACTGGGTGGCCCGCCGCTGCGGGGTAAAGGTCCTGCGCTTCTCGGTAGGCTTCGGCAAGCCGCTGTGGAGCCGCCGCAACCGCAACGGCACCGAATTCGCCATCGCCGCCATCCCGCTGGGTGGCTATGTGAAGATGCTGGACGAGCGCGAGGTCGAGGTCCCGGCCGGTGAACGCGCCGTCGCCTTCAACAACAAGACCGTCTGGCAGCGCATCGCCATTGTCGCCGCCGGCCCTGCTGCCAACCTGATCCTGTGCATCGCCCTGCTATGGGCGATGTTCGTGATCGGCCGCCAGGACTATTCGGCCACCATCGGCCGCACCACCGGCATGGCCGCACAGGCCGGCTTTGTCGCCGGCGACCGCATCCTTGCTGTCGAGGACCGCAGCGTCGACACCTGGGCCGAGGCCAGCATGGCCTTCACCACCGCTGCCATGGACCGTCAGGATGCGCACGTACGCGTCCGCGACAGCCTCGACAACGAACGCACCCGGGTGCTGCCACTGTCGCAGCTGCCCGCTGGGTTTGATGAACGACAGGTGCCGACGCAGGCCGGCTTCATCTGGCAGTTCTGGCTGCAACCAGCGCGGGTTGACTCGGTTTCCGTCGATTCGGCCGCCGCCGGTTTGCTGCAGACCGGCGACCTGATCCTGGCCGTGGACGGCCAGCGCGTGGACAGCGCCGACCAGGTCACCCCGCTGATCCAGCAACTCGGCCAGCGCGGCGGCCCGGGCATGGTCGAGGTCGAGCGCAATGGCGAGCGACTGGCGCTGGAGCTGACCCCGCAGGCCGGCCAAGGCCCGGACGGCAAGCCACGCTGGCTTATCGGGGTTGGCTTTGCCACCAACCAGGCCCCCGCCTACGACGCCCGCCAGCAGTACGGCGTGTTTGCCGCGCTGCCGGCTGCCGTGCGCGAAACCGGCAAATTGGCGACAGATTCGCTGGGTATGATGCGGCGCATGCTCACTGGCCACGCCTCGGTAAAGAACATTTCCGGCCCGATCACCATCGCCCGCGTCGCCAATGCCTCGGCTGAACGCGGGGTGGATTGGTTCCTGTATTTCCTGGCTTTGCTGTCGCTGAGCCTGTGCATCATCAATCTGCTGCCCATCCCCATCTTGGACGGCGGGCACCTGCTGTATTACCTTATCGAGTTGGTCAAGGGCAGCCCGCTTAGCGAGCGCGCCATGGCTGCCGGCCAATACATCGGTCTGGCGCTGTTGGCGGGGTTGATGGGACTGGCGTTCTACAACGACATCCTCAGCCTGGTCCCGCGATGAACTTTTTCCCGTTGTCGTCGTCTTACGCCGGCACCCACGCATTATCGAAATCGACTCCAACCGGACGTGATATGACGCGACTTCCCAATCGCCGCTTGCTGGCCCTCGCACTTGCCGCTGGTCTGGCCCTGCCTGTGCTCGCACAGGCAGCCGAGCCCTTTACCGCCAGCGACATCCGCGTGGACGGCCTGCAGCGCATTTCCTCCGGCACCGTGTTCACCTACCTGCCGGTGGAACGCGGTGACGTGGTTGACGATGCCAAGACCGGCGACACCATCCGCGCCCTGTACAAGACCGGCTTCTTCGAAGACGTGCAGCTGGACCGTCAGGGCGACATCCTGGTCGTCACCGTCAAGGAGCGCCCGGCGATCAACAAGTTGACCGTCACCGGCAACAAGGACATCAAGAGCGAGCAGCTGCTCAAGGGCCTGTCGGACATCGGCCTGAGCGAAGGCGGCACCTTTGACCGCCTGAGCCTGGACCGCGTGACCCAGGAACTGCGCCGGCAGTACAACGACCGCGGCAAATACAACGTGGAAATCACCCCGACGGTGAGCCCGCTGGACCGCAACCGCGTCGACGTTGCCATTGCCGTCAAGGAAGGCAAGGCGGCCAAGATCCGCCACGTCAACCTGATCGGTACCGAGAAGTTCCCGGCCGAAGACATCATGGACATCTGGGAGTCCAAGGAGCACAACTGGGCCTCGTGGTACCGCCGCGATGACCAGTACTCCAAGGAAAAGCTGTCCGGCGATCTGGAAAAGCTCAATTCCTGGTACCTGGACCGTGGCTATGTCGACTTCAGCATCGACTCCACCCAGGTCTCGATCAGCCCGGACAAGCGCGACATGTTCATCACCGCCGGCGTGACCGAGGGTGAGCAGTACAAGATTTCCGAGATCAAGGTCACCGGCGACACCATCCTGCCGCAGGAAGACGTCGAGAAGATGGTCATCCAGAAGAGCGGCGATACGTTCTCGCGCGCCCTGCTGGAGTTCAGCGCCGACGGCATCACCAACAGCTTGTCCAACGTTGGCTATGCCTTCGCCAAGGTCAACCCGATCCCGACCAGCAACCGCGCCGACCGTACCGTGGCGGTGAACATGCAGGTGGTGCCGGGCCCGCGCGTGGCCGTGCGTCGCATCGTGTTCAAGGGCAACGCGCGTACCAGCGACGAAGTCCTGCGTCGCGAAATGCGCCAGTTCGAGAACAGCTGGTATTCGCAGGCCGCGATCGACCGCTCCAAGATCCGCCTGCAGCGCCTGGGCTACTTCGAGTCGGTCGATGTCGAGACGCAGCCGGTCACCGGCAGCAATGACCAGGTCGACGTGGTCTACAACGTCAAGGAAACCACTTCGGGCAGCTTCGTGTTCGGCCTGGGCTATTCGCAGTCCTACGGCATGACCACCTCGGTACAGCTGTCACAGAACAACTTCCTCGGTGGCGGTAACCGCGTGTCGGTCGAGGCTTCGCGCAGCAGCTACCTGCAGCGTTATGGCTTCAGCTACACCAACCCCTACTTCACCGATGACGGCGTCTCGCTGGGCTACAACCTGTCCTGGCGTGAGCTCGACTACTCCGACTTCAACACCGCGCAGTACAACAGCACCAATGGTTCGGCGCAGGTGGTGTTCGGTATTCCGATCACCGAGAACGATGCGTTCTCGCTGATGTTCGGCATCGACAGCAACCAGATCACCACCTATCAGGGCTACACCCCGAAGGCGATCATCGATTACATCGATGCGGTCGGTACGCGCACCTTCCATTCCTGGCGTTCGGAGCTGGGCTGGGCACGCGACACCCGCAACGACTACTTCATGCCGACCCGCGGCACCTACCAGCGCCTCGGCCTGGAAGCCACGTTGCCGGGTTCGACCGTGGAGTACTACAAGCTCAGCTACCAGTTCTCCAAGTACTGGCCGATCATCCCGTCACTGGTGATCAACACCCGTCTGGAACTGGGCTACGGCGACTCCTACGGCAAGGACAAGGTCCGCGATATCTGCTGGAACGATATCCCGGCCACGCCTGGCACGCCGGCCACCGGCACTACTCCTGCGGTACCAGGCACCGCAGCCACCACCCAGGTCGTTGACTGCGCCACCAATCCCACCGCCAACCACCGCCAGGTCAAGGCGAGCGGCCTGCCGTTCTTCGAGAACTTCTACGCCGGCGGCACCAACTCGGTGCGCGGCTTCGAAGACAACACCCTGGGTCCGCGCTCGGAAATCATCGGCGGCTACTACAACGGCCAGCCGCTGGGTGGCTCGGTGAAGACCGTCGGCTCGATCGAAGCCTATTTCCCGAAGTTGTTCGACAGCCCGTCGGCGCGCGTCTCTGCGTTCATCGACTTCGGCAACGTCTACAACGGCACCAGCAACTTCAAGGCCAATGAGCTTCGTGCATCGGCCGGTCTGGCCCTGCTGTGGCGCGCACCGGTCGGCCCGATCTCGATCAGCTACGCCATCCCGTTGAAGAAGGAAGACGGTGATGAGATCGAGCGCCTGCAGTTCACCTTTGGTGGTCAGTTCTAAATAGAACTGACCCGCTGACCCGAGGCTGCGCCCCGGGTACCGAAGACTGCGCCATGGCGCAATCTTCGGGCGCGCTCTGGTCTACCGATTCCCCGCGCCTGTCGGCGCGCCCCCTTTACCAAAGGGGGCTTTCCACCAGAACTACCGTCTCAAACTGCCCCGGGAAGCAACACCGTCCCGGGGTTTGCTTTTATGGGACACGTGGCTTCGCTCGGCGCAGCGGGACATTCCATCAAAGCCATGCTGCCCCATTGGCCCCCACTTCCGGCCAACCCGCCCCCCCCCCCGCTCCCTTGCCCTGCAAGGGTGATAACGTCTGTTCGCATGACCGCCATCGGCGCACACGGTAAACTTGCTGCGTGAATACTCCTACCTATACCGCTCAGGAACTTGCCGACCGTTTCGGCCTGCAGGTGCACGGTGACCCTTCGGTCGCCATCCACGGCGTTGCCACGCTGGCCCATGCCGGGCCCGGGCAGCTGACCTTCCTGGCCAATCCGCGTTACCGGGCACAGCTCGCCGACAGCAAGGCGTCGATCGTGCTGCTGCGCGCCGACGACGCCGAGGCCGCACCGGGCACCGCCCTGGTCGCCAAGGACCCGTACACCACCTTCGCCAAGATCGGTGCGCTGTTCGAGACCGTGCCGGTGCGCGAACCTGGCATCCACCCCAGCGCGGTCATCGACCCCAGCGCGACGGTGGCCGCCAGCGCCCATATCGGTCCGCACGTCTGCATCGGCGCGCGCAGCGTGATCGGCGAAAGCTGCATCATCGGCGTCGGCAGCATCATCGGCGACGACTGCGTGGTCGAGGCCGGCACCGAACTGCTGGCCCGCGTCACCCTGGTTGCGCGGGTCAAGCTGGGCAAGCGCGTGCGCATCCATCCGGGCGCCGTGCTCGGTGCCGAGGGCTTCGGCCTGGCAATGGACAACGGCCACTGGATCAAGGTCCCGCAACTGGGTGGCGTGCGCATCGGCGACGATTGCGAGATCGGCGCCAACACCTGCATCGACCGTGGTGCACTGGAAGACACCACGCTGGACGAAGACGTGCGCGTGGACAACCTGGTGCAGATCGCCCACAACGTACAGATCGGCGCTCACAGCGCCATCGCCGGCTCCACCGGCATTGCCGGCAGCGCCAAGATCGGCCGCTACTGCCTGCTCGGCGGCGCCGTCGGCGTCGTTGGCCACCTGGAAATCTGCGACCACGTCGTCATCACCGGCAAGTCGGTGGTGCGCAACTCGATTACCGAACCGGGCGAGTACTCGTCTGGCACCCCTTTGACCGACAACCGCACGTGGCGCAAGAACGCTGCGCGCTTCAAGCAGCTCGATTCGCTGGCACGGCGCATCCTGGCTGTGAGCAAGGAGAAAGAATGAACGCACCACTGCAGATGCCCATCGACGTCACCACGATCCAGACGTTGATCCCGCACCGCTACCCGTTCCTGCTGGTCGACAAGGTTGTCGACCTGGATGTGGACGCCAAGCGCATCATCGCGCACAAGAATGTCACCATCAACGAGCCCTATTTCCAGGGCCACTTCCCGGGCCAGCCGATCATGCCGGGCGTGCTGATCATCGAAGCCCTGGCCCAGGCCGGTGGCGTGCTGACCCAGCTCAGCCTTGGCCGCGACGCGCAGTCCAAGCTGTTCTACCTGGTCAAGGTCGACAACGTGCGTTTCATGAAGCAGGTGGTACCGGGTGACGTGCTGGAACTGCATGTGCAGGTCAAGCGAATGATCCGCAACATGGCGGTCTACTACGGCGAAGCCAAGGTGGATGGTGAAATCGTCGCACACGCCGAAGTGCTCTGCGCCGGCACCCGCGAATAATCTGCCTGGAGCAAACGATGAGCGATAACGCACCCTTGATTCACCCGACCGCGGTCATCGATCCCTCGGCCAAACTCGGCCAAGGCGTGCGCGTGGGTGCGTTCACCCTGATCGGCGCCGACGTCGAGATCGGCGATGGCACCGAAGTGGGGCCGCATTGCAGCATCCACGGACCGACCCGCATCGGTCGCGACAATCGCTTCATCGGCCACGTCGCGGTCGGCGGCGAACCGCAGGACAAGAAGTTCGCCGGTGAACGCACCGAGCTGGTGATCGGCGACCGCAATGTATTCCGCGAATTCGTCACCCTCAGCCGCGGCACTGCCGGCGGCGGTGGCGTGACCACCATCGGCAACGACAATTGGATGCTGGCCTACGTGCATGTCGCCCATGACTGCCACGTCGCCGACCATTGCGTGTTCTCCAACAACACCACGCTGGCCGGCCACGTATCGGTTGGCAACTGGGTGATCATCAGCGGCTTCGCCGGTGCCCACCAGTTCTGCCGCATCGGCGACCATGCCTTCCTTGGCATGGGTGCCTTGGTCACCGGCGATATCCCGCCGTTCACCATGGTCGGCATCGACGGCCACGGCCGTCCGCGCGGCATCAACAGCGAAGGCCTGAAGCGGCGCGGTTTCGACGCCGAGCGCATCAGCGCGATCAAGCGCGCTTACCGCACCATCTACGTCGCCGGTGTGCCGTTGGCTGAAGCCAAGCTGGCGCTGGCCGAGCAGGCGCAGAACAGCGATGACGTCAAGCAGATGCTGGACTTCATCGAGCACGGCGAGCGCCCGCTGCAGCGATGAGCGCTGTAACCCAGGACTCCGGATTGGCGCTTGGCCGCAAGCCGCGGATCGCGCTGGTTGCCGGCGAGGCGTCGGGCGACCTGCTTGGCGCCGGCCTGATCAATGCCCTGCGTGCGCGCTACCCCGATGCCGAATTTGCCGGCATCGGCGGCGATGCAATGCGCAATGCCGGCTGCGAAACCTGGTTTGATGCCAGCGAGCTGGCGCTGATGGGGCTGGCTGAAATCCTGCGCCATCTGCCGCGCCTGCTGAAGCTGCGCAAGGAATTCCGCCAGCGCGTGCTCGACTGGCAGCCGGATGTATTCATCGGCATCGACGCACCGGATTTCAATCTGGGCGTGGAAAAGTGGCTCAAGCAACGCGGCCTGCGCACCGTGCACTACGTCAGCCCCTCGGTCTGGGCCTGGCGCGAGAAGCGCGCCGAGAAAATCGGCGCCAGCGCCGATCTGGTGCTGTGCCTGTTCCCGATGGAACCGCCGATCTATGCCCGCCACGGCATTGACGCACGCTTCGTCGGCCATCCGATGGCCGATGAGATCCCATTGCACAGCGATCGCACGGCAGCGCGGCAAGCACTGGGCATTCCCGGGCAGGCAACGCTGCTTGCGGTACTGCCCGGCAGCCGCCTGGGCGAAGTGAGCCGACTCGGCCCGCCATTCTTCGCCGCCGCCTGGCGGCTATGCGAACAAGATCGCGGCCTGCATATCGTCGTGCCCGCGGCCAATGCCAGGTGCAAGACGATGATCACCGAGCAGATCCGCAGCGCAGCGCTTCCCAGCGCGCGCCTGCACCTGCTCGATGGCAAGGCACGTGAAGCGATGACCGCCGCCGACGTGGTGATGCTGGCCTCCGGCACCGCCACCCTGGAAACCATGCTGGTCAAACGGCCGATGGTGGTGGGCTATCGCGTGGCCGAACTCACCTACCGCATCGTCAAGGCGCTGGGCCTGATCAAGGTCGATCGTTTTGCCCTGCCCAATGTATTGGCCGGCAAGGACCTGGCACCGGAGCTGATCCAGCATGAATGCACCCCGGAGAATCTGGCTACCGCCGTGCGCAACTGGTTTGAGCATCCCGATTGCGTCAGCGGCCTGCAGGACGACTACCAACAGCTGCACCAGCAGCTGCGCCAGGACGCCTCGGCACGAGCAGCAGAGGCTGTCGCGGGCCTGTTGCAGGCGCCGCGCAAGCAAGGCCAGCCGTGACCACAAGGCGTACTCCCAAGGCGGCGGATGTCTCGCTGTCCTTGTTTGACGACGCTGCTTTGCTCGAACGGCAGGCCCCGCGCCTGGTTGCTGGCGTCGATGAGGCCGGGCGCGGCCCGCTGGCCGGCCCGGTCGCGGTAGCAGCCGTCGTGTTCGATCCCGAACGCCCACGCATCAATGGCCTGGATGACTCCAAGGCATTGACTGCACTCCGCCGCGACCAGCTCTACGACCGCATCATCGAACGTGCGTTGGCTTACAAGATCGTGATGGTCGACGTCGCCGAGATCGACAGCCTCAATATCTTCCAGGCCACCATGCAGGGCATGCGCCTGGCGGTGGAAGGCGTGGCACATGTCGCCCAGTTCGCCCGCATCGATGGCAACAAGATTCCCAAGGGCCTGCCCTGCCCGGCCGAAGCACTGGTTGGTGGTGACGCCATCGACCGCAGCATCATGGCCGCCTCGATCCTGGCCAAGGTCAGCCGCGACCGCTTCATGCTGGAGCTGCACCAGCAGCACCCCGAGTACGGCTTCGATCAGCACAAGGGCTATGGCACACCCTTCCATATGGCCGCGCTGCGCACACATGGCCCCTGCCCGCAGCACCGACGCAGCTTTGCACCGGTGCGTGCAAGCCTGGACGCATCCTGAGCCACGCGCCGCGCCCGTCAGCGCGGCACGATCTTGATTCCAGGGTCGAGGTGGCTTGAGCCGATGCGCACGTCGTACTTGATATTGCTCTCGCTGCTCACGGTTTTTGCAACGATCAGCACTTCCTGCCGCCTGCCCATGCGCTGCGAATTGAAGTCCTTCTGCCCGATGCTACCCGCACTGCGGTAATACGCGGCAGCACCGGGAGATTCGGCAAACGCCAATGCGAACGGGTCCAATACATCTTCTGCGGTGCGCCAGAGCACCTGCGTACCACTACGCACCGTGCACACATCCGGAGTGATTACCGGCCCACCTGGACCAGACGCCACATCGACGTAGACCAGTTTGACGATACGCGGCGGCAGGTTCTCCGTGCATTGCAACACTTCACCCGGAAGCGGTGGTTGGGTGGCGCAGGCAGCAATGCCTGCAACCGTTCCGATGGAGACGACAAGATAGAGCCACACGCTAAGGTTCATGACGACCACTCCTCGTTGAGGTCCGCCGCCACGGACAGAAACCGTGTTCACTCCTTACGCACGCCGCTGCCGACCAGCGCATGACGCTGCAGCGACAGCAAGGCATCGATGCGCTGCTGCGGTATGCCCTGCTTCAACGCGCTTTCAACGCAGTTGTGCGCGCCCGCCTTGTCGCCGAGCAGGGTCAAGGTCTGTGCACACCACAACGCGACTTCTGCCGCCTGCGTGCCCAACGCACGCGCCGCCTGCAGATCCTGCAGCGCGCGCGCACGCTCGCCCAGGTTGGCGCGGTACCAGGACAGCAAGGCCAAGGCATACGCATCATCGCGGCGCACATCGACGTATTGCTGCGCCAGATGCGCCGCACGCAGGTACGGCGCCTGTGCCTGTGCGGCGGTTGCAGGCGCGGCAGCCAGTGCATCGGCAAGATTGCCCCAATGCAGATAGTCCTCCGGTTCCAGCACCGTCGCCTGTTGGAACAGTTCTGCGGCGACCGCGTATTCGCCGTGATCGAATTTCATCGTACCCAGATTGGTCAAGGCACCGGCATTGGGCTCGATCAACAAGGACATATTGAACGCATGCCCTGCCTGTTCGGTATCGCCCTGGGCAAGATACAGACCGCCCAGGCTGCCCCATAGGCGACTGTCTTCCGGCTGCAGCACGGTGGCGGTGACAAAAGCATCGATCGCCTTGGGCACGTCGCCGCGCAGCCAATGGTGGTAGCCAAGCAAGCGATAGATCTGCGCATCACTAGGCCGCGCCGCGATGGCCTGCTGGAACGACTGCAGCGCCTGCTCTTCCTTGCCGAGCGCAGCGTAAGTGCGTGCCTGTCCGACCAGACCATCAGCGCGCAGTGCCGGATCATCGATGACCTGCTGGTACAGCTTCAGCGCCTGCGCGTTCTGGCCGCTGACGCGGGCAATCTCCGCCATCGCCAGGCTCACTTCGTGCAAGCCGGGGTCCATCGCCTGCGCCCGTGCACATGCCTGACGTGCGCGCTCGAACGCGCCAGCGTCACTCACCCCCTCCAACCGGGCTATCTGCGCGCGACAGATGCCGGCCTGGGCCCGCGCGAAGCGTGGATCAATCGCCAGCGCCTGTGCAAACGCCGCCATCGCGCGCTCGTTGCCGGCCTCGCCGATTGGCCGTTGCAGCAGCGACAGGCCACGCAGATAGGCATCGTAAGCGTTGACGTCGTTGGTCGGGTTCAAGCGCTGCGCAACCCCGGATGTCTTTCCCGGTAGATGGCCGAGCAAGGCGTGCACGACCTTGCTGGCTATCTCGCCCTGCAGCGCAAACACATCATTGATCTCCCGATCATAGGTTTCCGCCCACAAGGTAAAACCAGTATTGGTATCGGACAGCCGCGCACTGATGCGCACCCGTCCGCCCTCGCGACGCACACTGGCATCCAGCAGCGTGGCCACACCCAGACGGCGCCCGATCCGACGCACATCGTCATCGTCGGTAGCGCCTTCGGCAGGAGCCGCGAGTTGTCGTGCGGCCACCTTCAAGCCCGGTACATTGGTGAGGGCATCATGCATCTCCACCGCCAGACCATCGGCAAAATAGCGGTCGGCGGCGGCGTCGCTGAGGCTGCTGAATGGCATCACCGCAATCGAAGCGCCGGCCACCACCGGCGTGCGACTCCACCACCAGTAACCAACCCCCAACAGCAGCAGCAACAGCGCACAGCCGATCAGGAAGGCGCGTGAACGCATCCACGCTGGCAGCGACAACTTCGGCGCTTCCCGCCACCAGCGCGACAATCGCCGTTCTGGCGGCTGCGACGGCTCGGCATTCGGATCACTATCCACAGCGATGTGTTCAGCGGGTTCAGCAACTGCAACAGCCTGCTCCGCCGCCGTAGACGTGGAAATCGCTTCAACGACCGAGGCCGATGAAGCCGCGGCCTCTGGCGGCAACAACTTGCCAATGAAGCGATAGCCCAGACCGTGCTGGGTCTGGATGTAACGCGGCTCATGCGAGTGGTCGTCCAGCACCGAACGTAACTGCGCGATGGCACGTGTCAGCACACCTGGCGTCACATGCCGGTGGCCCCAGACAGCATCCAGTAGTTGGTCGCGCACCAGCAATTCATCGGCATGCCGCAGCAGCATCAACAGCACCGCGAATGCTTTTGGCTCCAGCGATTGATACTGCCCGTCACGGCTGAGCGTATGCGCCAGCGCATCCACCACGATGCCGTCGAAACGGTAGCGTTCGACCGCTTGACCTGTGTCAGCAGGGTCTTCGACCGCACCCATCGGCAAGCCCTCATGAATTCCTCAGAAACCAGCGCAATGACTGTCTGAAGGCTCCGCCTGCCATCATGACCAATGCTACGCCCAAGCGGATGCTGGCGCTGCGTTCCCCCCTCCCGGACGCCCCACCCGCAGGAGCACCACCATGTACGCCATCGACCCCCGCCTACCGCTGCCGCAGGTTCTGGACCAGTACCCGAGCGGCACCCCGCATCGCCGCAGCCATGTGAACGACTATCTGTTGGTCCCGCGTGAGATGGAGTATTTCAATGGCCTGCTGGCCCGTCTTGGCCGGACCCAACCGCCACTGCAGACGGACCAACTGGCCACCGCTGCCCGCAGCCTGAACAACGCAGCCGGGGACGAAAGCGCCTCGCCCTGCATAGAACAACGGATGCGCCACGCCGACCTGCTGGAACAGCTGTTACAGGAGACCGACTGGGAACCCGCCGCCGAGGTCAGTTGCGAACTGCATCTGGTCATGGCTTACCTGCACGCCAGCCACCAGCTGATCCCCGACACAGTCCCGGGCGTCGGCCAGCTGGATCAGGCCATCGTCATCGACACCGTCTGGCCGAAACTGGCCGGCGAAGTCGCCAACTTCCTCGACTACCAGCGCCTGCGCCAGATGGAGGCCGAACGCCAGGGCCGCGGCTACCATGACATCGCCTTCAACCGCCGCAGCTGGCTGGAGCTGCGTGAGATCGAAGCCCGTCTGCACGAGCACCAGCGCCGGGTACGTGAAAGCAGCTACGCACCTGAACCGCTCAGCTACTTCCGTATCCACTGACGGCGGCACCGACAGGGCTCCAGCCAGACCCACCGAGTTCATGCTGGAGCCCTGATGGGCGGGACTTGGCGATCAACCCCGCCCTGCCTTCGCCCGTACTGATAGTGTGCACCTGCGGGCCGTTGGCCCGGGCCGGCGCGGGTCGCAGGCATGTCAAGCCTTGCCCCACCCCGCCCCCGTCGCTACCCTGCACCGGCATACTTCTGGCTCCGCATGTCTACTTCTTCCCGCTTCGTCCATCTCCACGTCCACACCGAATTCTCGATGGTGGACTCCACCATCCGCGTACCTGCCAAACCCGACCAGGCCGACCCCAAGAAGGCCAAGCAGGCCAACCTGCTGAGCCGCTCGGTCGAGATGAAGGCACCGGCGCTGGCGGTCACCGACCTGAACAACATGTTCGCGCTGGTGAAGTTCTACAAGGCTGCCGAAGGCGTGGGCATCAAGCCCATCGCCGGCGCCGACCTGTTGATCACCGAGGACGGCCAGGACCCCTGGCGCATGACCTTGCTGTGCCGCGACCGTGAAGGCTACCTGAGCCTGTCAAGGCTGCTGACCCGTGCGTGGATGGAAGGCCATCGCAACGAAGGTGGCGTTGCCGTGCATCCGCAATGGTTGAAGGATGGCTGCAAGAACCTGTTCGCGCTGGCCGGCCGTCACAGCCTGGCCGGGCGCCTGGCCAATGACGGCCGCCACGATCTGGCCGAGCAGCAGCTCGCCGACTGGCAGCGCGTGTTCGGTGACGGCCTGCACCTGGAACTGACCCGCACCGGCCGCGATGGCGAGGAAGCCTTCAACCAGTTCGCGCTGCAGGCTGCCGGCCAGCGCGGCCTGCCGGTGGTGGCGACCAATGATGTGCGCTTCCTGTCGCCGGATGACTTCTACGCGCATGAGGCGCGCGTCTGCATTTCCACCGGCCGCGTGCTGGATGATCCCAAGCGTCCGCGCGAGTACAGCGCCGAGCAGTACCTGAAGACGCCGGAACAGATGTGCGAGCTGTTCGCCGACATCCCCGACGCGATCGACAATACCCTGGCGCTGGCCGAACGCTGCAACGTCGAGATGCGGCTGGGCACCTACTTCCTGCCCAACTATCCGGTGCCCGACGACCAGACCCTGGACAGCTGGATCCAGAAGATCTCGCGCGACGGCCTGGAAGAGCGCCTGCAGGTGCATCCAATTGCTGCCGGCATGACCCGCGAGGACTATGACGCGCGGCTGGAGTTCGAGCTCAACACCATCATCAAGATGGGCTTCCCCGGCTACTTCCTGATCGTGGCCGACTTCATCCAGTGGGGTAAGAACCAGGGCATTCCGATCGGTCCGGGCCGTGGTTCCGGTGCCGGTTCGCTGGTGGCCTGGGCGCTGAAGATCACCGATCTGGATCCGCTGCCCTACAACCTGCTGTTCGAGCGCTTCCTCAACCCGGAACGCGTGTCGATGCCCGACTTCGACATCGACTTCTGCATGGACCGCCGCGACGAGGTGATCGACTACGTTGCACGCAAGTATGGCCGCGAGCGCGTCAGCCAGATCATCACCTACGGCACCATGGCGGCCAAGGCGGTGGTGCGTGATACCGGCCGCGTGCTCGGCTTCCCCTACGGCCTGGTCGACGGCGTTTCCAAGCTGATCCCCAACATCCTCGGCATCCACCTGAAGGATGCGCTGGGCAAGGGCAAAGAAGGCACGAGTTCGGAAATGGCCTCGGCCGAGCTGATCCAGCGCTACGAGTCCGAAGACGACGTCCGCGACCTGATCGACCTGGCCCTGCAGCTGGAAGACCTGACCCGCAACGCCGGCAAGCATGCCGGTGGTGTGGTGATCGGGCCGGAACCGCTGAGCGAGTTCTGCCCGCTGTACGCCGAACATGACGATGGTGGCATCGGCAAGAACCCGGTCACCCAGTTCGACAAGAACGACGTTGAAGAAGTCGGCCTGGTGAAGTTCGACTTCCTCGGCCTGCGCACGCTGACCATCATTGATTGGGCGGTGAAGGCGATCAACAAGCGCCATGAGCGTGCAGGCATTCCGCCGATCGACATCGCCCATATCCCGCTCGACGACGCCCCGACCTACAAGGACATCTTCGCCAACGGCAATACCGGCGCGGTGTTCCAGTTCGAATCCTCGGGCATGCGCCGCCTGCTGAAGGACGCGCGCCCCGATCGCTTCGAAGACCTGATCGCACTGGTGTCGCTGTACCGCCCGGGCCCGATGGACCTGATTCCTTCCTTCAACGCGCGTAAGCACGGCCAGGAAGAAATCATCTATCCCGATCCGCGTACCGAAGTCATCCTGAAAGACACCTACGGCATCATGGTGTACCAGGAACAGGTGATGCAGATGGCGCAGATCGTCGGCAATTACTCGCTGGGCGGCGCCGACCTGTTGCGTCGTGCGATGGGCAAGAAGGTGCCGGCGGAAATGGCCAAGCACCGCGAGATCTTCCGCGAAGGCGCGGCCACCGGCGGCGTCGATGGCCCCAAGGCCGACGAAATCTTCGACTTGATGGAGAAGTTCGCCGGCTACGGCTTCAATAAGTCGCACGCCGCCGCCTATGCATTGGTCAGCTACCAGACCGCCTGGCTCAAGCGTCACTACCCGGCCGAGTTCATGGCTGCGACGTTGTCCTCGGACATGGACAACACCGACAAGGTGGTCGGCTTCCTGGCCGAGGTGAAGAACCTTGGCCTGACCGTGCTGCCGCCGCGCGTCAACGACTCGGCCTATATGTTCGAGGCCGCCAACGCCGACACCATCCGTTACGGCCTCGGTGCGATCAAGGGCGTCGGCCAAGGTGCCTGCGAAGCGGTAGTCGAGCAACGCGAACGCGGCGGCGAGTACGCCTCGCTGCTGGATTTCTGCGCGCGCGTGGAATCGGGCAAGCTCAACCGCCGCACGCTGGAAGCGATGATCAACTGCGGTGCCTTCGACGGCATCGGCAAGAACCGTGCGACCCTGGCGCTGCAGCTGCCGGAGGTGATCAAGGCCACCGAGCAGATGGCGCGCGAGAAGGCCTCCGGGCAGAACTCGCTGTTCGGTGCACCGGACCCGGTCAGCACCGCCAGCCAGCTCGACCTGCCCGAGAGCAAGGAATGGCCGCTGGCACAGCTGCTCAATGGCGAGCGCGAGACGCTGGGCTTTTTCCTCAGCGGCCACCCGTTCGACCCGTATGCCGATGACGTCAAGGAACTGGTCGGCACCGACCTCGGCGGCCTCGACAAACTGATTGCGCCGGCCTTCCCCTCCAAGGACGGCGAGAAGCGCGCCTGGCGCCAGGAGTCCCCGGTGATCCTGGCCGGCATGGTCATTGGCGTCCGCCGCAAGGGCGACAGCCAGGTCTTCGTGACCCTGGAAGACGGCAAGGGCCGGGTCGAATGCAGTGCGTTCTCCGATGGCCTGGCCGAATTCGGCCACCTGATGACCAAGGACCGCATCCTGGTGGTCAAGGGCGGCCTGCGCGAAGACGAGTTCAACGGCGGTTATGCCCTGCGCATCCGCCAGTGCTGGGACTACGAGCAGCTCTGCGCCGACCACGCCTTGCGCGTATCGATGCGCGTGGACGGCCGTGGCGGCCCGATCTGGCAGCGCATCGACGCCCTGCTCGCCACCGCCCGCCCGGGCCGTACCCCCCTGCGCCTGGACCTGCTGCTCAACGGCAAGCCCGGCAGCATCGCCGGCATGCTCGACCTCGGCAGCAGCGGCTCGGTGCGGGTCACGCCCAAGCTGCTCGATGCCCTGCGCGAGGACCCGGCCGTGCGCCGGGTCAAGGTCAAGTACAGCCCGCCCTGGGCCAATTGATTGTCCGGACGGACGCGTACGGGTTGATACGGCGCGTTCGGCTACACTTCCCCCCTTTCATTGCTGACGGTTTCCGATGAATCCGAACTACCTCGATTTCGAGCAACCCATCGCCGATCTGGAATCCAAGATCAAGGACCTGCGCAATGCCAGCGCCGGGCCGGCGGTCAATGTCGATGCTGAGGTCAAGGCGCTGGAAGACAAGCTGCGCCTGCGTACTGCCCAGATCTTCCGCAACCTG
The DNA here is from genome assembly GCF_056854515.1 of Stenotrophomonas sp. STEN063. Taxonomy (NCBI): domain Bacteria; kingdom Pseudomonadati; phylum Pseudomonadota; class Gammaproteobacteria; order Lysobacterales; family Lysobacteraceae; genus Stenotrophomonas; species Stenotrophomonas sp. STEN063. The sequence continues at coordinate 2,659 of NZ_JBXFWF010000021.1, read as the reverse complement.
TCCTCGTGGCAGGTGCTGCAGGTGGCCCGCCACCCGTCGCGCCCCTACCCGCTCGACTACATCCGCATCTTCTGCGATGAGTTCCAGGAACTGGCCGGCGACCGCGCCTTTGCCGATGACAAGGCCATCGTTGGTGGCCTGGCCCGTATCGGTGGCCGCTCGGTGATGCTGATCGGCCACCAGAAGGGCCGCGATACCAAGGAAAAGGTGCGCCGCAACTTCGGCATGCCCAAGCCCGAGGGCTACCGCAAGGCCTTGCGCCTGATGAAGATGGCCGAGCGTTTTGGCCTGCCGGTGCTGACCCTGATCGACACCGCTGGCGCCTGGCCGGGCATCGACGCTGAAGAGCGCGGCCAGTCCGAAGCCATCGCCCGCAACCTGATGGAAATGGCGGAGCTGAAGGTGCCGGTGATCTGCACCGTGATCGGCGAAGGCGGCTCCGGCGGCGCGCTGGCACTGGGCGTGGGCGACCGCACCCTGATGCTGGAATACAGCGTCTACTCGACCATCAGCCCGGAAGGCTGCGCCTCCATCCTGTGGAAGGACGCCGGCAAGGCCAAGGACGCCGCCGAGCAGCTGGGCATGACCGCCCCGCGCCTGAAGAGCCTGGGCCTGATCGACAAGATGATCCGCGAGCCGATCGGCGGCGCCCACCGCAACCCCACGCAGATGGGCAAGCGCCTGAAGGCCGTGCTGCTCAATGAGCTGGACGCGCTGGAGAAGCTGCCCCTCGACGAACTGCTGGCGCGCCGCTACGCGCGCCTGCGCAGCTACGGTGCCTACGAAGCGGCCTGAGCCGCTTCCGCCACAGGGACACACGGATGAGTCCGATCATTCTGCTTTCGCTGATCCTGCAGGTCGCCTGCTGCGTGCACGTCGTGCGCACCGGGCGACCGCTGTACTGGATCTTCATCCTGCTGTTCTTCTCCTACCTGGCAGTGCTGATCTACCTGATCGCCGAGGTACTGCCGGACCTGCGCAACAGCCCGACCGCGCGCCGTGGCCTGCGTCAGGTCCGCGACCAGATCGACCCGCAGCGTGGCAAGCGCCAGGCCGACCAGCGGCTGCGGGTGTCCGACACAGCCGACAACCGCAGGCACCTGGCCCAGGAGCACCTGGACCGCGGCGAATATGCCGAAGCGGCGACGCTGTACGAAGGTGCGCTGCGCGGATTGCACAGCGAGGACCCGGACCTGATGCTGGGCCTGGCCAAGGCCCAGTACGGCCTGCAGCAGCCGGCACAGGCGCGCAAGACGCTGGAAGCCTTGATCGCTGCCAACCCCAACTTCCGCTCGCATGACGGCCACCTGCTGTATGCCCGCACCGTGGAGGACAGCGCGGACATCCCTGCCGCCCTGCACGAGTACGAGGCGATGATCGGCGGCTACCCGGGCGAGGAAGCACGGCTGCGCTATGCACTGCTGCTCAAGCGCGCCGGCCGCGACGACGACGCTGCCAGGCAACTGCAGAACATCCTCGACCGCGCCGAGAGCTCACCGCGCTACTACCAGCAGGCACAGCGCGCCTGGATCGATGCCGCACGCAAGGAACTGCGGCAGCTGACGCCGGCAGGCTGAGCCGTCCTGTCTGATTGTGGGAGCGGCGTCAGCCGCGAAGCTGACCCTGCCAAAGCCCTTGGCACTCGCGCAATCTGATGCTGTACTGGCTTCGCGGCTCACGCCGCTCCCACATCCAAACCGACGCCTGCACGCTGGCACCGGATTGTGGCGACGCGATGCACCGATGGACTGTGTTATCTGCCTTCTCCCCATCCCCGGCGAGGCCAAGCAGCATGATCACCAGCCTGAAAGTCGTGTTGATCGCCATCAGCGTGCTCGCCAGCATGTACCTGATCGCCTGCGCCCTGCTCGCCTTCAATGCCCGCAGCATGCTTTACCACCCGGCCCCGCGCAGTGCCGATGTACCGCACTGGACCATGCCGCGCGGCGATGCCGACATCATCGTCTCCAGCAACAAACAGCACAGCACGCAGCTCATCCTGTATTTCGGCGGCAATGCCGAAGATGTCTCGCAGGCGCTGCCGATGCTGCAGCAGGCCTTCCCGGCGGCCGCCATCCACGCCATGCACTACCGCGGCTATGGCGGCAGCAGCGGCTCACCGACCGAAGCCACGCTTGTTGGCGATGCCTTGGCGCTGTACGACAGCACCAGCAACGGCCAAGCCCAGGACGTCGTCGTGATCGGCCGCAGCCTCGGCTCCGGCGTCGCCGTGCAACTCGCGGCTGCGCGGCCGGTTCAGCGACTGATTCTGATCACCCCTTACGACAGCATCGGCGGCCTTGCGGCACGCATGTTCCCGGCCTTCCCGGTGCGCCTGTTGCTACGCGACCACTACGACTCCTGGCGTCACGCGGCGCAGATCACCGCTCCCACCACGCTGATCATCGCCGGCAGGGATGAGGTGATTCCGAATGCGAGTTCGCTGCGGCTGCTGCGCGAATTCCGGCCCGGCGTCGCGCAGGCAATAACCATCGCTGATGCCGACCACAATGATGTGTTTGGCTATCCGGAGTTTGCTGAGGCTTTGAGGGGGCAGTAAGGCTCACAAGCTCAACCCCTCCCCCGCCCTCCCCTTGGCTTCGCCAAAGGGAGGGGGCAGCGGGTGATCCCTCCCTTTTGGGCAGCCAAGGGGTGGGTT